>NZ_JADYUH010000266.1 GCF_021531665.1 Prevotellamassilia timonensis | reverse complement strand
CACTTAGCTCAGTTGGTTCAGAGCGTCTGCCTTACAAGCAGAGGGTCGGGGGTTCGAATCCCTCAGTGCCCACTCCCTTTTCCACAAGTTGCACGAAGGTCTTCCGAAAGGATGAACATATTTCCCGAAAGGGCACTTAGCTCAGTTGGTTCAGAGCGTCTGCCTTACAAGCAGAGGGTCGGGGGTTCGAATCCCTCAGTG
>NZ_JADYUH010000265.1 GCF_021531665.1 Prevotellamassilia timonensis | reverse complement strand
ATATAATACATTTCATCGCCAAAAGCAAGAAGTGTTAAAACCGAAAAACCGCCTTGGGTGTGGAAAATTTTGGGGGCGGTGTGTCATAATAGCCAATCTGACGCACCTTCGAGGGTGAAGCCAAAATGTTCATTTTGACACACCCTCATAGTAGGAGGCAAGGAAAGATTAGCCTGGAGGGCTATACGCCCGCGAAGATGGCG
>NZ_JADYUH010000264.1 GCF_021531665.1 Prevotellamassilia timonensis | reverse complement strand
GAACCGTTGACCCCCTGCTTGCAAAGCAGGTGCTCTAGCCAGCTGAGCTAATCCCCCGACATGACAGGCGCTCCGTCGTTTCTCCTATATATAATAATGTGTACCATTAAAATGTGTACCATTAAACATGTAGGCGATGTAGTCCCAGGCAGAGTTGAACTGCCGACCTCCACATTATCAGTGTGGCGCTCTAACCAACTGAG
>NZ_JADYUH010000263.1 GCF_021531665.1 Prevotellamassilia timonensis | reverse complement strand
CAAGATGATGCAGATGTTCCTCTCGCCCAAAACGAGCGAAGCACTCAGCGTCCTCAGCGAGTTTTTCCAAAACACCAACGCCACAGCGGACGAAAACGCCGACGCGAAAACCAACGCCGGCGTCAAATACGTCACCCCGCAACAAGTGGAAGATGAGGTACTTAAGAATTGGGAAGTACGGTTCAACGTCATGACGCAGCACCC
>NZ_JADYUH010000262.1 GCF_021531665.1 Prevotellamassilia timonensis | reverse complement strand
ACACAAACTATACATTGAAGCGTTCAAAACCCTACACGAAAGGTGGGGGTAAACCCTACACAGAACGCTACATTGAGGCGTTCAAAACCCAGCACGAAACGGAGCGTAGTTTACTTAGGAGCGCACCTAAATGTAATTAGGAGAAGGCTAATTTTAACCGGGAGCGCTCCTAGTTTTTCTTAGGTGCGCTCCTAGTTTTTCTTAGGT
>NZ_JADYUH010000261.1 GCF_021531665.1 Prevotellamassilia timonensis | reverse complement strand
ACCTGACTCGGGCGTACGTAGAAATCTGCCGTCCGTCCGGCTTTTTTCTTTGAAACGTCTTGTGCCTGAGGGGCTTTTTGTGAACGAGGGGCTTTTTGAGGCTGAGCGACAGCCTGTGCTGCCTGCGCGTCCTGTGGTTCTTGTGTTTCCAGTGCTTCTTTCGCTGCCTGCATTTCTTGTACATTCTGCACATGCGACGCCGGAGGAG
>NZ_JADYUH010000026.1 GCF_021531665.1 Prevotellamassilia timonensis | reverse complement strand
TTCTTACGGGAGAGACGGTCGGGTTTTGCTCCGTAGAGCTGACGTTCGAGATAAGCAATTCTTGCTTTTAAATCCTTGATTTCGGCCACGAGATCGGAGTAGGAGGGTGCTTGAATCATGATGTAAAATTACTAATTTCCAACAACATAAACAAGCCTTTTCTCGCATTTTTTTACCGTCAGGCGACACTTTTTCCCATTATTTTTTGCGGCATAATTCAAGCTTCCCGTTTGGGTTCGGAAACCTTTTCCTCCTTGCCACTTTGGGCGATATTCCTTCCATCAGCAGCACCAGTTCGTCCCACCGCATGGTGCGGAAGCCGATGCCTTCACGCAAGAAAATGCGTGGATGGAAACGTCCCTGTTCAAGCCTTTTGTAATACATCACATAACCTCCCCTTTCCCAATGAAGAATTTTCATCAGCTGCCTGCTGCGTCCCACAAAGATATACACATCCCCGTTTGAGGGGTCAAGTCCTACCTTTCTAACCTGCCCGCACATTCCGTTTACTCCGATACGCATGTCACTGGGATGTTGTGACATGACGATGCGGTTGTTTTCATTCAAATTAAACATGGCTTTTTTTGCCTGCAAAGTACGAAAGCGCGAAGAATTTGAACAAGACGGTTGATTTCGGATGGTTACGCTATTCCGTGTACCAATTGGATATTGGCTATTGTTGTTTATCTGAAAACCAACATACATTTGCATCGTTTTAACGATGTGTTAAAATGATGCACTTTGATTAAAACTAAAGAATATACAAAGTGCTTTATTTTATAATGCCATTATCCGTATCACGCAGGTTTATCTTCTTTTCTGCTGACTTATGCTTGCTTCCACGGCTTAGTCGCCAAGATACATTCAGCGTAACGAGATTACCGCTATCCTTGGAATAACCAATAGTGTGCTTATACAGATTACGGTTGAGCAACTCGTTCTCATACGACTTGTAGTTGCACTTGAAAGGGTTAGCCCACGACAACGAGAATTGCCAGTCGCGCCATGAATAGGCAGCTTTCAGTACCGAATAGGCTCCATTGTAGCCTTTAGATTCTCCCTCCAAGAATCGGTTGCCGTTATCTATGTATCCTTGCAACGTGAATTTGCCGAGATAAGCCGTGATGCTCCCTACATAATACCACGATGTATAGCAATGTGTATAGTCGTTGCCGTAATTAAAGCATCTGTTCAATCCTCCATAGGCTGCAATCTGAAGTTTTTCGGGCAAGAGCCAATAGCCAGCGTACGCCATAGCGTCCAGTGCATCAATTTCCTTTTGATTAATCTGAGTGTATATGAATTTATTGTCGTCAGTCCGCTCATAATGTGCCATGTTCGGTTTGAGACATTGCTTGTAATAACCATCTACAGAGGTCTGCAGACGATTGGTGTTATATGAAAACTGCAATCGATGCTCCATAACGTGCGAAGGTTTCAAGTCTGGATTGCCTACAGTCCATTCCATACTGTTTGTGCGAACCATTGCGTCGCTCGTCATGGCTATACGGGAAACTACGTCCTGCACCCGATAAGTGTAGCTCAACTGCATGCTTTTATTGATTTGATATGTCAGAGATGCCTTTGGGTGAAAAGTCCAGAAATTATATCTGTGCCCGTTCTGGGTGTAATGGATATAACTTGCACCCGCACCTAATGTGTAACGCAACGGTTGGAGCATGCCCTTGATTTCGGCAAAGGCATATAGGCGGTTGTTGTTGGTCTTGGTCAAAGCTGAAGCATCGCCAAGATAGTCGTTCTTTGTGTGTTTATAGCTATAGTTCAAGCCTGTTGAGAGGGTAAACGGTTTGAGTCTGTTCTCATAAATCGCCTCAGTAAGGAGAGAAGCTGTCTTGCCATCCACATCATATTGATAAGGTGTACCCTCGTCATAATAGCTGCCTGTCTGTGTGGATATATAGGTACCTACGGCATTGGCTGTGATGGATTGGCGTGGGGTGAGCTGACGAAAGAAATAAATATCCAAAACAGGCGAATGACTCTTATTGTGTTCTCGGCTTGTAGCCTGATATTGTCGAGAACCATCCGTGATGTCCTTAATATTATAGTTGCCAGGAGCGTTGTTGAATGCCCCGCTCAAGGATGTTTGGAATACGGTTGCTGTGGAGTCCGACCAGTTATAGGTTAGTTTTGTATCATGCGCAATAGCTTTACTAAGCGACTCCACATCATTTCGCTCAATAGTGTAGATACTGCCGTCAGTCAAGGTATATTGGGACAGCTGCTTGCTCTTTTCGCCTTTGTTTTTATATCCACTCACATCATACGAAAGCGACCATTCACTCTTTCCGCGGTTCCATTTACCATACACCGAGCCGTCGCCTTGCAGGGTTGTAAGAGCCGAAGTTACGTCCGTGCCAATAGTATAACCGCTCTCGCTCCTGCGTGTAACTATATCAATCACATAGCCAATGCTTTCGTCATAACGAACGCCGGGGTTGTTTATAAAGTCAATCTTGGCAATATCTTTTGGATTAAGCGCCAACATCTCCTGTTTGCCTACAACAATGCCATTTACCCGAAGTTGAACGCTACCTCTGTTATCAATAGCGGTAATAGTATGGTTGATGTTGTCAATACGAATATTGGCAAGTGTGAGTTTCTCAAGAATGCTGTAGCCATTGTTTGAAGCCTGCTTCTGTGCGTCGGTAGGATAGACGATCATGCCGTCAGGCTTGTACACAACCTTAGCGGCTTTTACCGTTACTTCATCAAGCGTGACGGTCTTGTCCACATTCTGAGCGTAAGCACAGAATGCAGAAGTTAGAATAATTGAAATTGTAGCTAATCGTTTCATTTTACGCCATTTTTTGTTTTATGGCGCAAAACTACATCCTCTTTACAAGGAAGCCTGTTATTTAGTCTGACATCTCCCTGACATTTCCCTGACAAACGGCTAACAACGAATCTATCTATCTGAGTTTCAAACTATAACTCTTACCTCGATCCGATTCGATTTTCAGGGTGCTATGTGTTTCTATGATAGGTTTTATACGTCTAATTAGCGTATAAAGCGTATCGCTTGCATCAGGTTTCTTAGGCCATAGTCGGTCGCAAATCTCCTGTTTCGATAACGTATGGGTATCTGTCGTTATGAAAATTTTAAGCAAGGAGTGTTGCATAGGAGTAAGCCGAATCTCCTCACCCGATACGGTCATAAATTTATCATCATGGAACACAATACCTCCGTACGCCA
Organism: Prevotellamassilia timonensis; assembly: GCF_021531665.1. Taxonomy (GTDB): domain Bacteria; phylum Bacteroidota; class Bacteroidia; order Bacteroidales; family Bacteroidaceae; genus Alloprevotella. The sequence goes on along the minus strand of NZ_JADYUH010000026.1, from coordinate 30,406 downwards.
ACCCTTGAACTATCAACTCTGGCTTATTCCTTCTTACATACCACAAGCTCCCCAACAACCACAATGCACCAAACACGAAAAGAGAGCCCGAAGCTTTTTGATCGGACATCATGAAAGTCGTAGCAAAGCTGCAATTTGCCTCTGCCACCATCTTGGTCTCCCAACGTCCACCTCTGCGTACGGTACGCATGGCAATACCTGCCGTATCTTTCAATTCGGCAATGGTGAGACAGTTGCGGTAACAGCGTATGGTGTCTGTGGTAACCACATTGTCGGGCATTTTCACAAGAACTTGCTTCAATGCCTGATCCACATCCTGGGCTATCATGTATTCTGTTCTGCAATAGCTGTTAATGCTTGTACACAACGCACAAAGCATAAGAAAGCTGAACACTATGTATAGAAGGTTCTTCATAATTTATCCAATGTAATACGTGTGTTACATTAATAACGATACGAAAGTACATTTTATTACTATAACCACAATTTTGTTAGAATTTATACATAGAGTCGTTATTCTCTTGGAGACGTCGCAAAATATGCGGTATTTTACGGGTTTATTTGGCGATTCGACATTATTTTATTATTTTTATCGCAGAATATGCGGCGTTTTATGCCATTCTTTGTCGCACACAGAATAAATACATTATGTATATACACGAAAGAGATAATTGGACAAACTTCCGTTGGGATGCTTCTGAGGTATCAAAGCTTCAGGAAATAGTATGTCGTAAGCAAGGTTTGCTTTACGGCAGATTGAGCTCGCTCGGCTTTGATAGTAAACTCAGAGCCATGGCAGAGAACTTGACACATGATGTAGTATATTCTTCAGAAATAGAAGACATACGACTGAATGAGGAGCAGGTGCGTTCTTCAATCGCCAGAAAACTGGGAATTGAAAACGTGAAATATACAGCTCCTTCCCATTATGTTGACTCTGTGGTTGGCGTAATGCTCGAAGCCGTGCAGAACTATGATCAGCCTCTTTGTAAAGAGAAACTCTGCGCTTGGCAAGCGGCTTTCCTCCCAACTGGTTTTAGCGAAGGTAGTCAAATAGAGATTGGACAATACCGCACAAACGAGGAACATATTGTTAGCGGAATGTTTGGTCGTGAGAAGGTGCATTATGTAGCCCCTTCTCCTAATCTTGTAGAGGGCGAGATGCAAAAGTTTATAGATTGGTTTGATGGCGATGACACAGGGGGTAGCGTTGTCCGTTCAGCCATAGCCCATTTCTGGTTTGTAAGCATACATCCTTTCGAAGATGGCAATGGTCGACTGGCTCGCATTCTTTCTGACATGCTTCTTGCTCGAGGAGAGAAGAGGAGCCAAAGTTTCTATAATATATCATCTCAAATCAATAAAGACAAAAATCACTATTACGACATTCTGGAACGTATGCAACGTGGCGATGGAGACATCACAGAATGGCTGGTATGGTATATGAAAAAACTTATTGATGCACTCGACGAAGCAGAAACCATTGTTACCACCATCTTGAACAAGAGTTTCTTTTGGCAGAAGGTTGCATCCATACCCATGACAGAGCGACAGACACAAATGCTCAATCTCTTCCTTGATGGCTATGAGGCAAAGATAACGTCTAAGACTTGGGCATCCTTGGCTAAGTGTTCCAAAGACACCGCCCTACGCGACATACAATACCTCGTCAGCAAGAATATATTGGTAGAAAACATTCCAGGAGCCAAACGACCAAGCTATTCCATTGTCTTTGATGCAGAGGACCTCACACAATTCTTTACCGATGTGTGTATTACCCAAGAGAATGGCATACCATATCTCTATGCCCTGTTCAAAGGTCACAGAAAGGTTTGTGAAAGAATATTACCACTCGATGCTGAGCGTTACCAAAAGGGAGATTTACCACTGTCTAATCTGCTCAATAAGTACTACTCATATTTGATGGCTAACGATTAGGAACATAACATTAAAACCAAGGGTCTTCTGATATTGAAAGTTACAAGTACAATATCAGAAGACTTTTTTCGGTAAAAGAAAAATAGCCATATTGTAATTAAGTTTAAGGTTTACGTTTACCCATGTATATATACATGTTCCTCTAAACTTATTAAAGTAAACTTGATTTAGAGCAGACAGGTTTATTACCTTATTATATATATGTTTATGAATGAATGATTGTCAATTCGATTCGAAATTCCATGTAAAAGTAGTAAAAATGTGGCATAGCCTTTCATCCTATGCAGTTAAAGTATTTTAATCAGGCGATGCTTCATGCACAATCATGCTTTGCTACCTTTTAAAAAATGGCTTCATATTGTTTGATGATGTTTTTCCATGTGTAGTGATGATAAGTCAGATCGGTCAAGTCACCATCATTTTGCTTTACGTTCATGCTGAGTTCTTTCAATTGTTCGGCATCAAGGTAGTAGTGAGCCATGTTGAAGGTGGTTTCTCTGTTGTATTCCACTCCGTAGGCCAGTATGGGGCATCCGAAGAACATGGCCTCCACCAATGAAGGATTGGTGCCGCCCGCACTATGCCCATGGACATACAAGCGGCAGTTTTTGCGCAGAGTATAGAGCTCGTCAAGGTCGTAGATACTGTCTAAAATACGGATATTGTGTATCATGCCATATTTGAACCTCAAGTTCTTGCTGTAGCTGCTGTGGTTCCAGTTGCCGATAAACACCAGCGGCATACCGCTTTCGGCAAAGGCCTGCAATGTGATGTCGCATTTGTTTTCAGGCTCTATGCGGCATATCGACAAGGCATATCCTTTTTTGTCGAGCATATACTCGTTCAATATGCTGCTTTGTTTCTCCTCCGACACATTGCGCAGCACATGGTCTCCACCGTAGGCTATCAGTTCAGAACTTTTCCCATATTTTTCTTCGACATATCGCTGTATCACCTTGTTGTCGCTAATAACGATATCAGCGCACCTCACCGCCAGCTTTTCGCTCAGTCTGAGATACCATTTGGCAAATCCTCCCCATTTGGCACGGGTATGTTCCAAACCGTCAATGTTGACAATCAGTTTCTTATGGAAAAGCAAACGGAAAAAAGGCAGGAAAACACCCCCTGAAACACCCAGTACAAGCACAGTGTCAAAACCTATGATGCAGCACATCAGCGACAATATATCGTAGAAAATGCTTTGTGCACCGTTGGCGTGGAATAGGGGGATATATATCAGTTTGGCCCCATTGAATGTCTTTCGTCTGTCGTCATAATCCTTTGCCGAACAGAACACGGTGTATTTGATGTTATAACTACGGTTCACTCCAATCAGGTTTTCCACCAGTGTCTCAAATCCACCGTATTTAGCAGGCACTCCCTGTGTGCCAACTATTGCAATCCGTTTCATTGTTTAATATTTCTACTTATTGGTTTACCGTATGCCATTCTGCAGAAGCGTTTCTATGGCAGAAATCATGTTCTTTGCACAGAAAAGCCTTGCTTTTTTCAGTGCATTGTTGGCCATTCCGATATAGTTTTGTCTGTCTGACAGCATTTCATGTATGCGCTTCTCTATCAGTTCCAAGTCTTTCACGTCAATCTTATATCCATTCTTGCCGTTTTCCACCAGCTCAGCCACTCCACCAACAGTGGGCACGATTACCGGTAGTCCGGCACTCATGGCCTCAAGCACTGTCATGCCGAATGTTTCGATGCATTTCTCCTTGTCCGTCAGGTTCAGCACAATAGAAGCCTTCATGTAAAAAGGTGTCGTATCGCTTTGCCGAGGATAAATCTTGAGGTTGGCACCCTTGATTGCTTTCCCGTGAATAGACTTCAGAAAACTGTTGATATTCTCCTGCGTTTCGTTGAGCACCAGGATGAAGCGATATTCAGGCATTCTTACAGCCAATTCAACAAACTCCCTTGTACCCTTATATGCTTTGAGCGAGGCAATCATGAGTATGGTTTTGAGGTTGAAAGCCTTTTCGGCATCAGGTGTCATTCGTTCCACAAAATCTTTGGGCAGCGCATTGGGGATTACCGTCACCTTGCTTGGGTCGGCCAATGAAGAAGCCTGATAACCCGATACGCAGACGATTTCGTGAGCCAGCCGTTGCATCATCCATGCCAGCGTCTTGTAGAAAACTCCTTTCACAAACGCATTCTCGTGGTAATGATACACCACCCGTTTGCCCGTGAGTCGTCCTGCCAAAGCTCCGCCTATAGGGAGCAACGTGTTGATATAAAACACCACATCACGGTGGAACATCCATTTCAGTGCAAGGAAAAATGTATAGATCTGCACCACGGCATATCTTGCCATGGTAATGGCCGGATTGTTGGAAAAACGATAGAAATACGAATGTTTTCTGAAATTCTTCATGCCCTCCAGTTCATCCAGCACACCGCCACACGAAGACACCAAGTCCACGTTGTAGCCTTTGTTCAGCAACCCCTCCAGCACCATCCTCAGCACCTTGGGGCTTCCACTATAATCGTTGAAGAGATGAAAACAGACGATAGTTTTCATTTATTTAGATTTAATCAATGATATTTGTAACAATCATGGTTACATGGTTAATCCAGCCAAAAGTCCACTCCATATTTGCATCAGCCTGCTGATGTCGCCGTTTATTGTTCCCTTTTCTCTTATGGTAAAACGTGCTATCATGTCCAGCAGATAGCATTTGAACAGTTGCTTGTCCATCCATTTCCCATCCGGCGAATCAACATAAGCCATGATGTCCTGGGCTGTCCAGTGACGCTCGAATATGAATGTCTGGATGAAGAAATGATATTTATCCAACAGGGGAGGGTAGGTCATCTGGGCATATTCCCAATCAAAGACAAATAGTTCGTCCTGCTCCACATACATGTTCCATGGAGTGAAGTCAGCATGATAAGCACAAAAGCCAACACGTTTTCCCTCCCAGTGCTTGACAGTATCTTCAACGGCATTCATCACCATAGCCTTGTCCACCTCTTCGGGTAGCCAGTCGGTATGTTTTTGCAAAGCCGTGAGCACCCGACAAAAGTCGCTCTTTTCAAATGCTATTTCTTGAATGGTCGCTTCTTTCAGCCGTAACAGAAATTTGTCGTGTAGTATTCCCCATTCGTGTACCACCTTTGACTGACTTGTTTTTGTTGTACTTTGCACGAATAGGCTCACCCCGTTGCCCAAATCTCCACAGAACAGACATTCGGGCACACTCCTTATACCTTTTTTATGCAGAACATTCAACAACTGTGCTTCATTTTCAAACAATGCGGCTATTTCACAACTGTCTGTAGCCTTGCAATACCCCAATATCCTGTGTCCTTTGCTGAGTTGAATCGTTATTTTCTGATGTACACAGGGTGTTCCGCAGAAGATGGAAAAATCCAATTCTTCCGTGTCAGTTACCTTCTCCAGCAACTTCTTCAAATTCACATCAAATCTGCATCTGATTTTCTCCGTATGAATCAGACTCCTCACCATCCGTATCTTGTGCAGCATAGGAAATCCTCTTTTCATCCATTTCCCCTTCCAGCCGCTTGGCTGATATAGTTCCATTGCTGTGCGAAGGTTTTTGGCAGGCATTATCCAGATCTTTCCATCGACATTATTGAACCGATAGAACAGGCATCCTTCATCGAGGTTAAACAATTTGTTGAAAACAGCAGTGATAGTCATCAAATGCAAAGGTTTATCTACGAACGATATGCTCGGGTAATCACATCTTTGATTTCGGCTCCATGGTGTTCCCAGCAGCATGTAGCAGAAGCATCTTGAGCTTTTTTGCCCATCATTTTTCTTGTCTCTACATCAGTAAGTCTCAACATCCCCTTCGTGATGTGGTCTATCACAAAATCTCTTCCTTTTCTGGGTATGATGATCGCATAGTCATGCGTGAAGTATCGTGTATATCCTGTTGTGTCTATGCATATCAAGGGTTTCCCCAATGCCATAGCGTCAAATGAAACAGTGACGGCTCCCTCCTTCAATGCTGCATTGATCACAACATCAGCATCAGCCATCAATGTTTTGTATTTCTCCATGGAAACTTTGCCTGTAAGCGATATATATTTGCCAAGCCCCCTGTCTTTGACCATCCTTTCAAGTCTTTGCTTGTCATAGCCTTCTCCTACTATTGTCACATGAATTTGGTCATTCTGCTTCACGGCGGCATGGGTAGCTTCAATGATCAGGTCAAATCCACGCCAAGCATCCAGGCGGCCTATAGTGACATATTCGGTGACATCCTTTTTTCCCGTTTGTTTGTGGCAAGCAGAGAGCGTTGCTTCAGCTGCAACATCGGTAAAAATGATGGTCTTGTTGGCATAAGCCGAAGGAATGTATTGACGGGTAAAGTCGGTTTTACATAATATCAGATTTGCATTTTTGCATCGTTTTTTGAATCCCATGTTCCATTTGCTCAACAAGGCTATTTGCCTACGAATCCTTTCAATGATATAGCTCTTTTTTCCGTAGTGTTTGCAATATTCTTCAGGTATGGTTTCCAAACCTCCTATGGGTCCCCATATGAAGAATTGCTTTTGTCCATAGCTGCTCACCTTCCACAATGCGTTTCCGTAGGTGAGATGGTGGAAAATCCTGATGTCATTTTCCTGCATGGTCCTTTTCACGATATGGTTGGTACACACCTGCCATATATTATAATAGGTACGCACGCCGCGCAAGCCCTTTTTCCAGAAACGTGCCCATTTGGGCCAGTCGTAATACAGCCAGTGGATATTTTTATATGCGGGATGCTTGTCAATCCAAGGCTCGATGGTGTGCCGATTGCTTTCGCGTGTCAGCACCCACAGCTCGAAGTACTTCGACATCTCCAGCACCCAGTGCCATCCCACGCCAATCTCACTTCCCATCCCAGGCTCGCAAGCATAGGCAGAGACGAAGATCTTAAGTTTTTCTTGTTCGGTTCTCTTGGTAGAGAGCATCATTTCATGTGACAACCTATTATACATAGGAATAATGATTTAGAAAAATGGACTATTCATAGTCTTACGATAATCTTTTCATATTCTTCTTATATTGCTTCTCAAAGACTATTCGCAGAATTCCTGCTACAGCCTCCTGCGGTGTACCGTCATTCATCACCTTATAGAAACCTGGCTTATCCGCCAAATAGTCTATACTCTTCTATTGCTTTCTCCTTCTCTTCAGCCTTCCCTTTAGCCGATCCTTCGGATATTCCTTCCGCCCTTTCGTTCTTCATGATGGACAGGATGGTGCGATAGGAGTCGATACTGATGTTGTACTGTTTCAGTTCTTCCGGTGTCATGCGCACGAGTTCAGCTATGTTCCCCACTTTCTTAAAGGCGGGTTGCTGCTGCTGGAAAGGGATGTTCGTAGTCATAGTCTCAAGATTTGTGATGTTATACAGCCAATAGTCAATTCTTGTCTTGCAGTCCTCCTCCTTCATTTTCCTGTAGTTGGGGAGTTCCAGGGTGAAAACCTTCAGTCTGTCGGAAAAGAGTTCTCCGGTTTCCTCCACCTTCAGCTGCACCGTCCTGACGGTCCTTTGCTCAAACCCTTTGAGATGAAAGTTGAGGAAGAAGATGCCGTAGACGGGCTTCAGACGGAAAAAACAACGCTTTTTTCCTCAATCCTCCAAATCTGTGCAACAGAAAAACACAACGATAACTTTTTTTATGGAAACAAATTGTCCGATACATCCAATCAAAATTCACCACAAAACACCCTCAAAAAAGTATCTAAAGATAAATGGCAAAGTATCTAAAGATAAATGGCAAAGTATGTTTAGATAGTTGGCGAGGTATGTTGAGAGCTCAAAACGTAGGATTCCTGCAAACGAATCTATTAATTATCAATTTTGAAACAAAAACGCTCCATAATACACTTGACAGCCTCGTCAACCATTTCATCTATAGGACGTTCAGCATTGATAAAAACCACGGAAACCATGTTTTTCAATCTGCCAAACTCCGTGAGTTGCCTCTCAATCTCCTCTCTGTCCAATTCCTGCTTCCTACTGTAAATCACATCAGCTGATGCTTGTAATACAAAAACTATCTGCGGTTGCACAACAGTCTTCACAAAAAGCATTCTCAGCCATCTTGGAAGGCTAATGCGTGAACGTGCAGGATCTATGAGAAAATCATAGATGTATCGGTCATAAATACTGTATCTCTCATAATGCACCTCTTTACGCAATAAGATTGGAACACCAAGCAGATAGTCGAGCCAATAATATAGCATTCTTATAAATGATGACATGAAACCAGCAGGTTTTTTCCTATGTGGAACTGTGAAGTTAGTATCTTGCTTCATCAATTTAGCTTTTTCACCAAGCTCTCCAAGATTTGGTAAGATATTGGGCCTAAAATGATGAACGCAAAAACGACCTTCATCACAAACATAATACTTTTGAAGCCGTTCTATCAACGCATTGATAAAAGTTGTTTTACCGGTTCCATCGGGAGCCTCAACAGCGATGAATCGCCTAAGTTTATTCGGACACCATATGACTCTGTATAATCTGTCGGCCAAAAACCGCACATTTCCACAGAGGGTTTGCAAGGGATGTGTTTTATAAGTTCTTCTTATGAAAGCTTGCTGCAAATCTTTGGCTTTATTCTCTATACATGCATAATCGTTTTTCCGTAAAGCTTCAACTACTTTATTCCCTGTAGATAATTCAAATAGTTTGCGGATTTCATTATCTATATTCTCGTTAGATTGCAAATAGTTCTGAGTGATAGTTCTACGATATTTATCTTTCAATCTTTTATATGCAATGATGTTTTGGGCCAAAAGTAAAACTGTATCCATAGTCTTGTTTAAGACATAGAAATCCTTGTATGGAATAACATTAGCATACAGGTACTCAAAATCAAAATATTGAAAGCCTTTATACACCTCATTCTCTATGATGTCGATATGGATGGCAAAATGTTGTGCGTCATCCATTATATACCAGCATCGCATAGTTTCAAATTTTGATATCTGAAAATAATAGATGTTGAAATTTTGCATGATGCCTTTTAGTATTCCGGTCACTTTATGATATGTGCCGGGAGCAATCACCACATCCACATCTTTCCCGCTGTTCGTTTCGGGAAGTCCTTCATAATTGCGAAGAACAAAATACCTAATGCCATGCATATTCAATTCCATAAAGAATTGACTGATAAAGGCAGCGTGTAACGATGACCACAATGCTATCATTCCATAATACTATTTGAGTAAACATCTAATATAAATTTCTATTGTCCGTATTCTTTCTTTCCCCAATATCCTTTGTCCTACACTTCTTATTGCGTTCAGGCTTGGGCGTACTATTTTCCTCCACAAGAAACTGTTTCCTCTTGCTATTTGGGATACACTCATCCAACTATTTGAACATCTGTGAATACCAAGGGTATTTTCTGTGATAAGGAATTTATTTTCTTCCAAGCGCTTTGGAAAGAAATAATCTCGAGGATATACAAGAATATCCCCTATTGTCTGCATCATTCTGTTACAGATTAGCCCTTGTTCTTTCAGAATATCAGTCAGGATGGATACATTTGCGATTATATCCTTTCTACCTTTGCTGATAAACAAATGTGTTTCATAATACTCCAAGAACTGTCTCATCACCTCGTTCTTTGGGGAAAATGCCATTATTGCAGTTCCTATATGTGATTTAGTCTCAAAGCCAAGAATGTTCTTGTCCGTTTTAAGTACTTTATCTATAGGTTTGATAAGCTCAAAGTCTGTGTCAAAATAGATTCCTCCATATTCATATAGCACCTTTGTCCTGACACAATCGCTCAAAAAAGCATAGTTTCTTGCCTCATAAGCCTGTTTCGCATATAAAGGAAGGTGTAAGGATTCTATATTCTCCTCATTCCACAATTGCAAGCTATGATGTGGTAGGAATACTTTCCAACTTTCTATACATCTTCGCTCCTTTTCTGGTATCTCCTTCGAGCCAAACCAGCAATAATGAATAGTCTGTGGTATCATATATATGTCCAGTATTTTATATCTCTTTCAAGCTTTATCATTAGCCATTACTAATATCAATTAGAACTTGGTTAGTCTGAAAATACCTCACCCCTGTCATAATCATCAAGCATCCCCATGCATAATAGATGTTAGTCAGATTGGCTCCAAGAAGGGCCAGAAACAACAATGACTCAAGGCTGAAGAAACGGTGAATGGCACATGAAAAGACAAAAGTCAGCAGTATCAGATAGGCCAGCAAACCATATTGGTCATATATCTTTGTGTCTGTACGCGCCCACCAATATTTGTCCTTTTCCATGCTTTTTTTCCCTATCCAAGTTTCAAGTTGGGTGACATCGGTCTTTGTGAAGACGTTCATCACGGGAATTATTCTCGTTGCTCCGCTGCCATCGGCAGCCATGGCCTCTTCTGCGCTTCCTGTTGATGCAGCTTCTGCCAGTGCTACAGCACGATCCATTTGTTTCAATTCCATTGACTGCCCCAACATGAACATTCCGATTATCAATGGGATAATATAGATAACGGTTTTACGTGTTATGAAGTAGAGGCTCAGAACTCCCATGCCCACAAAGGCTGTTCCGCTTCCCATCATCAGCATGCTCCAAAGAAATGAGAAGGTCACAATGCGTTGTTCTGGGCTGAACATTTCTTGGAGGCTGATTCTTTTACCTTTCATAATTTCCATACATCTAAGATAGCCGAGCATCGTGAATGTGAGAATGCGTGCCGAATGGCTGGGCTCCAAAGTCAAGGATGGCAGTTTCGTTATGGATAGGAAGAACTGATTTTGGAGATTAAGCAACGGCATGTTGCGAAGGCCTACCAGTACACACATCTGTTGTCCTATCAGCACCACTGCGTAGGCGATGATCAGATACTTGAGAACCTTCGTAAAATACTCCAGCGTAAATGTGCCTTTTACAATAAAACTATAATAATTGATATACAATATCAAGTACATGCCCAAGAAACCCAAGGTGGAGAATCGCATTTCACCTTTCAGCAAGGACAAGGTATAACAAACGACCCAATAAATTGCAGCCAGAACGAGTGCCTTGGTGACGATTGGCTTCTTGGCAATGAATATCAACGGACAGAGACCCATGAGGGTAATCTTCACTGGACTAAATGGACCTTGCTCTATGGGAACAAACATGATATTAAAAAGTACCAGCATAATTGTGGCCAGCACCTTGTCCTCATAGATAAATTTGATTTTTTGTAGAATCCACATTTTTATTGTTTATTTCTTTGCATGATGCTTCTTACATAATCTCCCGTGCAGAACACTGCCAGATAGCTTTTCCAACCAATCGTCTTCATGAAATGATTCCAAAAACCCTGGTAGTTATAATGACGCTCAAAATACAGCCGCGAGGAAATCCAAGCATTAAATCGTTTTCGAGGATTTCCTTTGGTGCTTTTGACATGTCGATGAACCGCCTGCAAATTGGCTACATAGTACATCTTTAATCCAGCCTGTTCCACCTGCTTAGAGAGAATGGCTTCTTCACAATAAAGGAAGACCTGCTCATCGAAAAAGCCGATGCGTTTAATGAAGTCCATACGAACCATCAGGCAACAACCACTCACCTTTTTACATACATGCGAGGTTTTATAATCCCCTATGAAATCGGGAGTCTCCTTTGCCGAGAAATTCAGAATGACTTTTACCCAGTTGAAACTACTTTGCCAACCCTTTGGGTCGGGCATCATCGGATTTTGATGTACTAATTCCGGTGATGTGATGTCTGTGGCTGCAACCGCTACCTCTTTCCTTGCCTCCATCTCCTCAACCAGTCGCATCACATAATCCTGCTGCGGAAACTCCATGTCGGGATTGGCGATGAGGGCATAGGCATACCCCTTTTCAGCCGCATAGCGCAAGCCGATGTTGTTGCCCGCGTTATATCCGCGATTCTCCTTGGCAGCGATGAATGTGCAGCCCTGCTCTGCAGCCAGGCTCTTCACTGCCAAGGCGTCATCCTCGCGAGAACGGTTATCCACGATGATGATTTCTATTTCAACTCCCTCCTGCCGTTTCAAGTGTGAAATGCACTTGCGGCAGTCGGCACTTGAATTGTAGTTAAGGACAATAATCGCTACCTTCATTTTTTATACTAAATTATGCCTGCGAGCCACATATTTCCAATACAAATAGCGTCTCACCCTGACTGTCGTGTTCCTTAGTTTCCAAACAGAGGCAAGCAGACAGTGGGGAATGGTGAGACGCAGGCTGCCCAAGTCATAGCCGGTTATGGTGTCTCCAAAGAGAGCAATCCTCAGCAGTTCAATTATTGTCAGACGTTTCACAAATGGGATATGGTCATCAAACTCGCCCTGTTTTGACAATGGATGAATATCCACGTTTATTGCCGCATTGCTTATACAATTGAACGAGGTCTTCGCCAAATCACGCAATGTCCTGCTGCCGAGTTTGTCCATCGTGTTTATTTGTGCGGCAATAGTCTCGATGGCATCTTGATTTGCCTGGGTGATTGGGGTATGGCGGAATTGTCCGTTGTGGCCGAATACCGGCTCAATATTGCCCTCGACCGTCCTCTGGTAGGCAATGGTGGAAGGGTAGGGTGAGGCGGAGTAATAATGTTCGAGCAATATCGTAGTCTCGGTTGAAATCTCCTCCGCCCGGAAGTATGTTGAATACCTGCCCGCGGATGGGGGGAACACATCACGTCTGACACCGTAATAGAAGAAATGCAAGTCCTTCGCTCCCTTCCGTCTGAGGATGTGGTTCATCATCAGTCGGGATGTTCCGAGCCACCCTACGTCAACGGCGGCACAGCTGTCTCCGTCAAGTAACCCTTCCTGACGGAAATACTCTTCCAACAGCCGGTATTGTTCGCCGGCAGTTTGTTGCAGGTGTGGCGTGAAGTCACTGTGAAATATCTTGCGCAGGAAATCTTCCTGATCCTTGATGTTATTTGCCTTTGAATACGGGAACTCAATCCCGTATTTATCACGCATCTCCTCGCGCGATGTTCCCAAATAGCTCAGCCTCTTGTCGATAGAGTCGATGCGGATGATGGTGTTGTGGTCGCTTGCCGCCAAATAGGCTTTTTCATCTTCTCCGTAGAGATATGGCAGGAGGAGCGACCTGCGTGAAACGAACAGATAATGCAGTTCGAGTCCCTCAGCCTCTTTTATTAGAGCCTGTGCCGCCTTCATCAGTATGTAACTGTCGCGTGATAGGAAGTAGAGCTTGCGTATGCCCATACTGCGTGCCTCGCGCAGCACATGGATGACGTATGGCAGATAAGCGGGCACCACGAAGTCGGCTGCAAAGGCAGCAAACTCGTTGTCCTTATGCCTCAGCCGATATTGCCTGGCAAGTTCAGCCATTGAAGTGGACACCTGAGAACAGGCTCTTTCCGTATTATTGTGACATGTATTGATATGTATGGCACGTATGCCCTTGCTTTTTGCCATCTTGATGTCACTCCTGATGTTGTCGCCATAATGAATCCATTCGGTGGGATGCAATTCATTTCTCACCACTTTATACAGGAGTCCAGTGTCTTTTCTTGCATTATGTTCACATGATACATATATGGCGTCTTCCTGCCGGCAGCATCCGTTGCGTTGCAAGACCTTCCGTAGGAACTGGCTATTGAGATACATGTCGCTGATGAACGCAATGTTATAGCCTTCTTTCCTTCGTTGATCAATCAACTTGCATACAGATGGATTGGCAATAAGAACATCTTTTTCGGTCTCCTCTTCCGCTTTCATCATGTCCTCTTTGTTTTTCCTTGCAAACGTAAGGAAAGCGGAATCAATTTTGTCATACACATCCTCAAGCGTATTCCCTTTCGTACTCTTCCGCCATACGACAAAAGCCTCGCGCAAGTCTTTGTCATTGGGAAACAGACGTTCTGCCAAGAGATGAAAAACCGCCTCGGGCTTTCCGCAGCTGCGAAGCAATGTCGTGTCGAATATGTCAAAGGATGCTAACTTCATATTGAGTGTGTTGTCGTATTATCTGCATAGAAGGGCAACAAGCTTGTCATATCGTGAGAGACGGATAGAGGGAATTATCGCTCCATACGCTTTCTTCACCTTATGTAATGTTTTTATTGCCTTTATAAAATGCCCTGTCTTTATGTGCATTTTCGCACGGCGTATTCCGCGTATTGCTGGGCTACATATACTATCGGAATAGAATCTGTCATAAAACGAGGAACGCTCTTTACCCGCTACATAATGGAAATAAAGCTCCTCGTATTCCGAACTGTCAATAAAGATTTTTTTCATGGGGTACATTGCGATGTTAACCCTTATGGATTTCTCGCATTTTATATTTGTTCCCCATTTTTCCGACAGGGCATAGGTGCGTTCTGTTATCTTGTCCAGAATATATGATAACTCTTGTATGGTGAGCTTGTATTTTTCTTCCATACATGGAGAGAACGTAATAATGTAATTGTCTTCCCAAATCAAAGCCACGCTATTGCAATGGCTCAGGAAATCAAGATTGAAAAGAAAATCTTCTGAGAATCTTACATTGGTGTCGAATCTTAAACTATTCTTGCTGATTATGGAACTCCTATAGAGCTTACCGGCAATGTTGTTGGTGTATAAGTTATGCAAATGTTCCTGAGAAAACTGAATGAGCCTGTCGTTCCCGATGTAGCAGTCTTCGTTTATATGGCAACAATTGCCTTTTGTGTCTTTATATCCTCCAATAATCCAATCGCCATCTTTTGACATCAACTTTTCTATGTAATCCTCAGTAACCTTGTCATCTGCATCCACGAACGTAATCCATTCGCCCTTGATGTGTGCAAGGCCGGTATTGCGTGCTGCGCTAACACCTCTATTCTGTTGGTGAAACACCTTCACACGGCTATCCTTTGCGGCATATTCATCACAGATCTTTCCGCAGTTGTCTGGAGAGCCATCATCCACCAATACAACCTCGATATTATTGTAGGTCTGTGCCAGCAAGCTGTCAATGCTCTGGTAGATGTATTTCTCAGCCTTATAGACAGGGACAATAAGTGAAACCAAACCGTTGCTCATTAGCCTTTATCTCCCTTGACTCCCTTTAGCTTTTTGAAGTATGTTTTTATCATATATTGATAGGCGCATAACCTTTCGTTCAGTTTATAGAGTATTGTATTCTCCATATACGATTTGTATATTTTTTCGCCCACATACGAAGAGAGGAAAACATAATGTGAACTGTCAACCATGTTTGTTTGTAAATTAAACCACCTTGACTTGTCGTCAAGCACATCTTTTACTTCATGTGCTACACCCCCGTATTCTTTTAGTTTCCTGTAGAAACAGTCATCGTAGAAAACCGACAACTCGCTTGACAGCATTGGGAGTGAGACGTTGAAAAAGTGAAGTATCAAACCTCCATAGAAATATTTGAGACTATATGCCACCTGACAATTGTATTCTCCTGCTAACTCCTTTATTAAATGACCATTCTTTTTGTTTGTAACAAACAGTGCTGGCTGGTCTAACGACATTCCCTTTTCAAAAGCAGAATACTTCCAGGTTTCATACCAGTTGGCAAAGAAAGCGTGCGTCAGCGGAGTGTCTTTTACAAAAATAATGCCAGAGTTAAAGTAAAAATCATCGTCAAAGTCCATTTTTCCAAATGTACAGCTAATACGATGTGTAATAATGTCTGTGTCAGTTCCTGACAATTCCCGGAAACGGCGATGGCCATCAGGCACACAGGCTATTTCTGCATCAATATTGTCAATCCCGGCAAGGGAGCCGCCTATCACGGTGTCAGCGTCAATGAAAAGCAGGTCTCCTGATATGAATTGCCTGAAGTTGGTCTTCAGGTAACGTGAGCGTTGCATGGCATTATACCCATCGGGAGTATCTACCGCTACCACCTCAGTGACAAGTTCCCTTATGCCGCCACGCTTTCCTGTCAGTGTGGATTCAGTTCCCTTATCCACAAGCAGGATTACATCGGCGTCGGGGTTGTGCTTCCTGAGTGTGTATATCGATACCCAAGCCTGTTCAAGATATATGTCATTATTGTTGCTTACTATGCAATATACAATCTTTGTCTTCATCGTCATTTATCGTGAATACGACATTTTGATTGTTTTGAGAAGTGCTTGTTTTTGAATGTATCTATTCTATATGCAATAATCCCTAATACTTTAAATAAGAAATATGCCCACTTTTGGGTACGTATGAAATGCAACTTCATAATGATTCCCATGTCATCATCTGTCATGTTTTTGGGGAATATCTCTTTCACTATTTTATTTCTTTCGGCAGTAAGCAAGCCTGTAGAGCTTATACCTCCATCATCAACAAATGAAACCGCTTTTGGATAAAAGGAGTATGAAGCCCCGTGATATATGACTGCCTCAATAAACCACTTGTAGTCGGATATGACCTTGTAATTCTCATCGTACATGCCAAATGACTGAAAAAGTTCGCGTTTAATAAATGATGCTTGGTGAGGTATCGTTTTACAGAAGAGTTCATACCAATTTAATTTTGTATGAATATTGATGGGAATGATATGATTGCCATCTTGAGACAGTTGTATCCCATAAATAATATCGGTTCTGTATTGTTCTGAAAAAACACTTTTTACAATGTCCTCACCAACAAAGCAGTCACCGGAATTCATAAAGTTCAGATACTCACCCTTAGCTTTGACAATGCCTTTGTTCATGGCATTGTAGATGCCCTTGTCTGGTTCAGAACACCAATAGTCAAACTTGTCCTGATGCTGCTCAATGAATTCACGGCTGCCATCGGTGGAGCCGCCGTCGATTACAAGCCATTCGTAGTCTCTGAAAGTCTGGCTCGCCACGCTTTCGTATGTCTTCTTCAGTCCTTCAAGGTTGTTGAAGTTGACTGTAATAATTGATAGTTTCATGCTGATCTTCTCCATTTGTTTCTTGCCCAACTAACCAACAGGCTCCTCTCTTCATCAGTAAAACCCAATGCACAAACCATAAAGACTGTAGTTAAACAGCTGACGATACATATAAGTACCAATCGTAAGAAACAGCTTGGCATGGCAAACATTACGAGCAGGGGCGGGACAACAGATGCGGCACTTACCAATGCCGATTTCGCATACACTTCGCGCATAAATTGCCTTCCGCTTATCTTAATGAGATCCTTAACGAGATAGAGTCGGAGGAGCATCAGCACAAGATATGTTCCGAAATAGATGTAATATGAGTATAATGGATTTGCCTCCAATTTAAAAGCCATGTAGGTGAGAGGAAAATTGCTCACCTCCACCAAGCCTACTATTATCATATATCGCTTGATATTGCCGTTGGCATGCAGCGCGGTTATCAATGTTCCCGAAAACATGTTTATTGCTGTGATATATAACGTCCATCTCACAAACGATACGGTATAGTCAGGAACATCAATAAGCCATAAGTTCAGTATGTACTCTGTTTCAAGACAGATGGGAATTAAAAAGAATAAGCAAAGGAAATACGAGAACTTTGCCCCTCTGAACACTAACTTGTGCATCTCCGGCAAATTCCCGGCAGCGTAGCTCTTGGTTATCTGTGGAGAGATGGCAACAGAAAAATTTGTTATGAACTGGCTAACTGCATTATTAACCTGTGCTGCTATTCCCCTTGCCGCATTCAATGTTACGCCAAAGAATATGTTGATGAGCAGATTCACTCCGCTGCCATTAAGCTGGTAGGCTCCCTGCGCAAGAAAATTCCAGCCTGCGAATCCTGTCATCTGTCGCAGCAATGGCTTGTCGAAAATGAATCTGTAATGACATTCCTTGAAGTTCCTGTTGCAATATATACCGTAGATTAGCCGGATTGACAGCGAGAGCAGGAACAAGAGTAAAGCATAAGTCTTCAGTTTGTCAAATGTAGAGACATAAAGTGTATATACAATTATGAGTTTCATCACTACCTCGAAAATGCCAATGTAGGCAAATGTCTTCATTTTCTCGTGTGATATTATGCTGGCGTTGTATGGAACACTTATCAATCCCATAATAAACGTGGCGATGGAAAGCTGATAAACGAAATTGGCAGCTTCCAGACGTTCAACTGGTATATTGGCTTTGCAATTAATAAACCATAATCCAACCGTCTCTCCAACTATCAGCACCACAATTGACAAAACAAACATCACATTCAGCGATGTCGGGAATACCCGTTTCAACTTCTCTATATCGCCTTTACCCAATTCAAAGGTCAGGAAACGGGAAATGGAGTTGGTGAGCGAGCTTGAAAATATACTGAACATAGCAACAAACCCACCAACTACATTATAAATTCCAAAATTGCTTATTCCAAGCGAGTCGAGAATGATTCTACTGGTGAATAGGGAAATCACCATTGTACAAAACATTCTTATGTAGAGTGCAATGGTGTTTCTTGCTATTCGCCTGTTATTCGCCTGTGTCTCTTGTGCCATCAATAGGTTGTAATGCTACTCTTCCAATAGTGTCACTACAGCATCCGCTTTTGGTTGCGAATACCAGTTATAGTATTCTTCATTGTTGAAATTCACACCCCATTTGCCGATGAGTGGATATGCAACGTGTACGGCAATCCTCTCCTTGGGCCATTTCCAGTTGCCTGCCACACACAGTGCCTGCGGCGATTTCATGTCGTTGAGAAGGTCTTTCATAGAGAACTCGCGGTCAACCGTGCCGTCATCGTTATACACCTTCAATGAGAAATTCATGCGTTGTGCTTCCATTGTGGTGTTTTTAGGCCATTCAATGGAAGGAAGTGTAATAGCTTTTCTTGTGGCAGTGTTTGATGTCGTATTCACAAATGTGTCTGTGGAAACACCGAACAGCTCGTGTACCTCGCCCAGCAATGTGCCGTTGAAATAAACCTCTGTCTTGCGCTGGGCGCCCGTGGCCAGCAGCTTCACCTCTGCCTTTCCGTTTTGTGTGTCGGGAGTAACCTTCAGCACCACGTCGTTGAAATCGTAGTCGTTGTCCAAGCCCGCATTCTCAAAAGCGAGTGTCCACGACTGTAGATTGGTTTCTTCCAGGCTCGGTGGGTTGATGTATTCAGGATGCTTCGCAATGACATCCTTGTTCCATTCGCTTTTCTTTGTACTTTCGGTGAATTCCGGGATGTATTTCTCACCCTTGCTGTTGGAAAGGGCGAATGTAACGTCGTTGCAGTCTAAGTCTCCTCCATTAAGGTTGTCATCAATTCCCATAAATGTGAAGTTGTCGTAGATGGCAATTGCACTGCGGAAGTTGTTGTCTTTCGTGTTCATAGATGCACATGAATAGTTGGCAGAATATTTTGGAAGATTGCTGTCGGTGACGCCCAGATTTGTGAGCTTGGTCTTTTGATCGGTACTCAATTTCTCTTCAGTCCTCAGGTAGAATCCGTATTCCTTGCCTTTGGGTATGGACAGCTTGAATGTGAGGCCTCGAATGGCAGTTAATCTGTCTCCATAGTAGTTGTGGACATTAAGAGTGTTCCAGGCATCATCGCCTTTGCGAACTGAGTTTGCCGGAGTTTGGGAGGGGTTGGCAGGGTCGTCCCTGTAGTCGAAGTTGGCGTCATACCATGTTGGTTTGTCATCCACCTGGTATTGCACCTTGGCTTTGCCATTGTAGTAGTCAAGTTTCAGCACTTCCGCAATATCTATGAATACTATGTCACTATATGAGCCAACGGAATGGTAATAATAGCCTAATGTGCGTGCTGCAGTCTGTCCCGTATGTCCGTAGAGGAATGAGAGCAGAATGTCATCGTTGGCCAGCAATTCGCCTCCCTCCATGAGTTCATAGTCAATCAGGGTGGACATATTGTTTTGGGAATTCTGTGATTCCACTAAGGTTTTCTTTACGTCCCCCCAACCCCACGGACCGAAATTCAGATAACCGCAGTCTTCGATAATGCTATTGCCGTAGAGCGAGGAGTTGGTGGCGGCACGCGTGCTGATCCTTTGTGCAACGGGAGCAACGCTCCTGGTATTCGATGCCGACTGGAAATTCACGTCGATAACCTTCGCATTGTTACCTACAAGGTTTATCTGCCTGTATTGTTTGGCATTCACACCATCGTCATATACTAATCCGAAGCTACTGCCTATGCCTTGTGGGATATCCAAGAACATCACTCCGCTTCCCTTCAGGTGCGTTTGCCCCAGAACGGTCACTTTTTCGTTCATTATCGTCTGAGCCGTAATGTCAGCTTCATCATCAATAGAAATGTCTAACTGCACTGTCTCAGATGTCATCCATGTCTGTTTGGGGTCAACGCTGTTCAACGGCCATCCGCTGTTTTCCCCGTTCTCTGTACCTGCCAATCCTAAGTCTTCGCTACAGGCAGAAAAAGCCAAGGCAAAGACAACTATTACCCATAATGCGGGATTTAATTTTTGCATTAATGCTTTCATAACAGACAAAATAATAAGTTAATAAATAATATTAATAAGTTACATAATTGCCCGATATTGGCGAACGGTACCAACCCCAGTAGTTCACTTTCGTGGCATCCTTTGCCCAAGAGGGGAAGATGGGATAAGTTGAGAGAATGTGAGTGCCCTCCTTGGGCCATTTCCATTCGCCTGCCACGAGCAGAGCCTGTGGCATCTTGCCGGGACTGTCGGCCAGTGTAATCATGTCGGTACATTCCTCACAAGTGCCGCGCTGTATCTCAATGTAGAACCGTCCGGCATCGTTGCCTACATGGTAGCCCTTGGGCCATTTCACGCTGCCCACCTCCACAAATGGTGTGGAGACAATGGACATAGGCGTATTTATGAATTCAGTACTCTTGCCACCAAGCAGTTCATGTATCTCTCCAAGGTTCTGGTCACCGTTAGGACCATCATAGTGGAGATACATTCTTGCCTTGCTGCCCGCCGCCATTACAGTGACAGTGCATAGCTCTTTCTTTGGGTCGGGCATTAGCTTAATGACGGCATCGTTGAAGTCGAAGTCGGCATTACGTGCCACATCCTCGAAGGCAATGGTCCAGGGCATCACTTCGTCATATTCGGCAATGGGTTGCAAATCCGGCTCCACCACTCTCGGCTTGTAGATGGCCATTTTCACGGTGACACCAAAGATAACGTCGTTGCAGTCAAGGTCGCCGCCTGTGATATCGTTTTCCATACCCATCCACATCACGTTCTCATGCTCGTCAATGAAGCTTCGGAAATTCCCGTTCTGGTTCATCACGTTCATCCTCTCCGCCGAATAACTTGTTCCCATGAAGTTGTCGCGGGTGGTGTAGGGTCTTACGCCATATCTGACAAGCCGGTCGTACTGGTCGGGGCGTGGCGTAACGTCCCATCGGTCATAGAATCCTACGCGCATCCCCTTGGGAACGTCCACTTTAAAGCTAATGCCTCGAAGTGCTGTGATGCCTTGGCCATATCGTTTGTAGGCAGCCATACTGCTATAGGTGTCGTCGTTGGCACGCAGTCCCCATGTGGGGTTTGAGTCCCAAGTGTCTTTCATGTCGAAGTTGGCGTCATACCAATGATTGGCAGTCACTCCATATTTCTCTGCCGTGGTCTCATTCACTTGATACTGCACCTTGGCAAGCCCGTCTATATAATCATAGACCTCCGTCTCCGCTATATCTACATATTGGATGTCCTCGTATGTGCCAGGCGAGTGGTAATAATAGCCAAGCACATGTGGTGAGGTGGACAGGCAGCTTCCCGCTACCCATGTGATGTAGAACGGACCGTTGGATTCCAGTTCGTAATCGACATTCATTCCGTGCTCCGTTTTCGCATTCACGCTTTCAGTGCTCATTATGCTCATCATACTGTGCCAGTCGGTCATCTGCTCAGGAGTGAACTGGTATTGCTCAGCATTTCCCAGTATGCTATTACCGTAGAGTGAGGTTGGGATGTAATTGCTTGTGGCGCGGGTCGATGAGGTTTGGAGGTTTAAGGTTACCGACTCTTCAGCCTTGCCCGTCAGTATTATGCTTTGGGATTTATACTGGTTCTTGCATATTGTGACGAGGCATACCTTGTTGCCTTGGCCTTGTGGAACTGTCAAACTGACAACATCGTTCCCTTCAACTGTAGCCATATCGTACAGCATGCCGCCAAACTCCTCTGACATAGCCCATAGTGTTGTCTTGCCTTCCGCTTCCACAGTCACCTTCAGAGTAACGGCGGTTTTCCACCATTGCAGAGGACTAACGTCGCCTCCCAAATCTCGCATGAATGATGCTTCCGTGCGTTGGTATTCTGAGTAACCATCATCAGTGGAGCAACCCGCACATATCAGAGCAGACGCTATCGTCCATCCTGTCATTTGTCTGAAACGCATTTTTTTCATATTCATTCAGTTATCTTCTTTTACAATCACTTTTCAGTTTTCTATCTTCCATGCTTTTTTGCCTTCCATGGCATCTATCACGTTCCTCAGATAGTTGGCTTGTGGCGTGGTTCCTGCCTTCTTCAAGTATCTGCGCGCATCTGTAAGGCGCTTTGTCTTTACGCAGCCGCAAGCAGCATTGAGATTGGCAGTCTTGTCTTCGGGGTTCAGATTGGCTGCTATCAGCAAGGCATCTAACCAGCCGTCGCTGCCTTCCTCGTAGGTTTGTGCCACCTTGTACATCTCCTCTATGCTCAACGCCTCGGGATGAGTGTAGATGAGCCTTCTGCTTTCCTTGGCATTGAAGGGGCGCGCCACATATTCTATAATGTAGTCGGTGTGGCGCAGTCCGGGATATACATTCTGAAGAAGCCAGTTGTATGGTCTTCCGTTATCCACTTTCTTAAGCATAGCCTCCTTTTCGTCGGGACTTATGTCAAGGTCAATCACATCGAGCAGCTTTTTGCGACTGTCAATGACGTATTGCGGCATCACCGGGGTTTCCACTATGCTTTCACGCTCATACCAAACATTTCCCTTCACCCGGCGGCTCTCGCCACATGTCTCGATAAAGGAACGCAAGTTGTCCCAGTCCTCAGGTGTGTAGTGTGTCTCAACCACGGATTCGTCAATACCGAAATTGCGGCAGACGTATGACTTCAGCGATTGGGTGCGGCCTTTGGCAAGGCGAGTGTTGTTGGAGTAGGGGCTCTCGGGCGAGGCATAACCATGCAACACTACACGATGCACCTTGAATGACTTGTCGAACAGTGCATTCTCGATAGTCTTGTTCAAACGCTGCAATTCTTCTGGGTTGCGTCGGTAACGTGGGTATATGACTGTCTCATTTACGGGGAAGTCAAGGAAGGCTCGCCCCTCTATGGCTCGATTCTTTGTGTCCTCTGCACCGGGAATCTTGAAAGGAAGTGCCGGGATGTCGCGCAGGCGATTGTCATACATTATTGGTGACGTGTCAGTCTTAACTTTCTTTTTCTTGCCAAAAAGATAGGTTACACCCACTTTCAGGTTGCTTCGCCCGTCAAATGGGGAACCCGAATTAACGCCGTTGAATTTGTCATGGAACATCGTTTGGCTCAGTTCTGCACCAATGCGCCATTTGTGTGATATGCGATAGGTGGCTGTGAGTCCAGCCCTCATGCCGAATCCCACGGTGCTGTTTCTGGAGTATGACTCTGAATAGGACAAGGGCGTCTGCCTGGGAAAACCGAAGGTATATACTCCGCCAATACCCGCAAATGCCTTCAAATTAAAACGTGTGCCCCTGTTTACGGGTAGTTTCAATGCGTCGGTGATGTCAAAGGTAGCATCAACAAACAGTCCGATGTTGTTCCAACCCCAGGTGTCGGGGTTTTCACATTGCTGCACATTGCGGCTCTTGTTGTGGTTGTATCTCAGTGCCGTGCGCCAACCCCATAGGGCGTTGACTTCCTTGCCGACGCCAATAAAAAATCCTCCGGACAATGGATATGACGAGAACTCCGACATAGGGAGATTCTCGTTGGCTGACTTGTTAATACCTCCGTAAATCTGGATGTATAAGCTGTCTTTCCCAGGGATGTTGCCGCCCGCTTTGGTATCGCCAGCATAGGCCATACTGCTATATACAAGCAATACGACACTAAGACAGCAATATATATATATATGAAGTCGTTTCATAATTTAGTATTTGTAGTTGTAATAATAGCCGTATTTGTAACCGTATTGGCTCACCGGCTTGATGGCGTTGAGCACAATGGAGAGATTCTTGTATTTACCGTTCTGCACTTGGGCATTGAGCTGATACGCCGATCGACACTGGAACAGGCCTGCCCTGACCACATAGAGTGTGCGGTCGACATGGTGCTCGATGATGCTGGCATCGGCCAATGATTCTGTCATCGGACTGTCGATGAGGATGAAATCGAACTGTGGGCGCACCTGTTCAAGCAGCAGGGGCATACGCGGGCTTGACAGCAGTTCGGTGGGGTTGGGAGGGGTGGTGCCCACAGGAAGGATACACAGCGAGGGGTGTTCGTCGTGCTGGTAGATGACCTCCTCTACATGCTCTACCTTCTCTACGAGATAGTCAGCCAGACCAACCTCTCTGTTGCCAAAGGTGTGTGTGGCGGTGGCACGGCGCATGTCGCCGTCGATCACTAATACCCTGCGCCCTTTGATGGCCAATGCCACAGCCAGGTTCATGGTGATGAACGACTTGCCCGAACCGGCAAACATTGAGGTGACAAGATACACATTCTTGTGCTTGGGCGTGTCGGACATAAACTCTAAGTTGGAGCGCAATATGCGGAATGCTTCGTTAATGGCGTTCTGGCTGTTTTGCTGCACCAACAGGGGTGTAGGCATACGCCAGCTCCTTTTATTTTTCTTGAAAAGGATGCCGTTCAACTTCACACGCTTCTTGCCGTTGTCAAACAAGGGCACCTCGCCGACAACAGGTATCTGGGTGCGGCTCTCGATGTCGAGCTTACCGCGCACCGTGGTGTTGAGGCTTTCCCTGACAAAGATGATGACTGCGGGCAAGAGCAAACCTATGAGTATGGCAGCAAGTAGTACGCTCTTCTTGTTGGGGTAGGTGGGAAACGGGCTGCCGTGGGGCATGTCAACCACCTGCGTGGGTGCCGGGGTATAGGTCATGCTGATTTCGTTCTCCTCTTGCTTCTGTAGCAGGTAGAGGTAGAGGCTCTCCATCACCTTCTGGTTGCGCTCCACCGACAGCAGTTTCTTGGCATGGTCGGGGTTGGATGTCACCTTCTCCTTTACATCGGCATTGTAGCCCTGCATCGAGCCTATCTGTATCTGAATGGTCTTGATGTAGTTGGAGATGGTGGCGATGATGTTTTGGCGTATCTCTCCCAATTCTTCCTCCTGTCGCATGATGATGGGGTTCTGGGTGGAGGTGCCTTCAAGATTGTTCTTCAGCTTCAGCAGCAAGGTGTTGTATTGGGCTATCTGCTGGCCTGCCTCGCTGCTGGTCAAACCTGTGTGTGCCGGCAGCAGCTTGTAACGCGACTTGTTGTCTTTCAGCACATCAAGGATGTATTGTGCCATGTACAGTTGGTTGGTGAGCTGAAGTATCTCCGTCTCCGACTCGTTCTGCTGCTGCAGATAGAGGTCGCTGGCCTGTTCGAGGTTGGTGATATGGTGGCGTGTCTTGAAGGTGGAGATGCTGTCATCCACCTGGTTTAGCGATTTCTCTATCACCACGAGACGCTCATCGATGAAACTTGCCGTGTTTCTTGCCATCTTTTTTTTCTCGTTGATCCACCGTTCGTTATAGACCTCTATGATGGTGTTGAGCACCCGCTCTGCACGCTCGGGTGAAGTGTCGGTGTATTTCAGGTTGATGATGGTTGACTTCTCATCGTCGAGTGTCGTGGTTAGTCCACCTTGTAGGGCCTGTGCCACCCTTTTGGCCTCGTGCTTTGTCTTGATGGTATCGAGGCGGTAGGCCACATCGGTGAGCAGGGCAAGCGATTTGTATTGGCGGAGCACGTTGGGCACATTGATCTGCTGCTGTATCAGCGCCATGTTGTTGAAGTTGTTGCCGTTTGAGCTCTGGGCCACGGTGCCTTGGGTGGTCTCCTCTTTTACTAGTACTGAAGCCTCACAGGTGTAAACATCGGGCGTGATGGACAGATAATAGATGGCCACCAGCAGAAACATGGCGAGGGAGAGGCCAAACCAACTGGAATGGCTGCGGCATAATATCCAAAAATCCTGCAACGACAGGAACTCATCTATCTGTTTGTTAAAAGATGTATTGCTGGTCATTGGTATCTTGTTATTTGAATATTGCGATTAATGAGGCGAGCACAGAGATGATTGACATCCAGATATAGGGCGTGTGGAATATATTGCCTGTATTGGTGGAGTCGCGCTTGCGCTTGTCGTTGGGGGTGACATACACTAGGTCGTTCTGCTGCAGATAGTAGCCGTCTGACAGCATTGTCTTCTGCATGTCGGTAAGGTCAATCTGATACACCTCGTTCACCCCATTGTTGCTGCGGCTCACCATGACGGCACGGCGGTTGCCGTTGATGGTCAGGTCGCCCGACTTGGCCAGGGCGTCGATGACGGTGAAGTGGTCTTTGGTGATGGGCACATTGCCGGGACTGGACACTTCACCAAGCACATTAACGCTCATGTTGATATACTCTACGGTGACGATGGGTTCACTCACCAACTCGCGGGCGATGAGGCGTTCCTTGATATAGGCTGCCACCTCCTCGCGTGTCATGCCCTCTACGCGTATCTTGCCCAGCACGGGAAAGTCGATGGTGCCCTGTTCGTCCACGGTGTAGGCGATGATTGAGCTTCCCGACCCGCTGCTGCTGACTGTAGAGGGCAACGTTTCGGCACCGAGGATGTTGTGGCTATTGCCCCGCGAAGTGAGGGTGAACTGCTGTTCGAGCATGGGGTTGCTGCTGTTCACCACAATGCTGATTTTGTCTTCAGGTCGCAGACGGAACTTATGTGCCGCCTGGAGTGCCATGCCCTGGAGCTGCATGGCATTTTGGAAGTAGGCAATGTCTTTAGGAGTGGAGCATGAATACAGCAATGCTGCCGCTATCCATAGCATGGCATGACGCCAATTCAATATAAATTCTCTTTTTTTCATCTATTGTTTTTCAATCAATGAGTTGTTAGTTCTTTTTTCTTTGCGTTTCAGCAACAGGTCGATGATGATGTTGACCGCTATCCAGAGAGTGATGTCGGCTGCCAGCAGCAACATGACCCCCAAATCGTTGCACAGCATCACATTGGTCAAGGTAAGCAGGGCCGATGACAGGATGAGGGTGGTCATGGTAGTGCGTACACTGAGTCCTGCCCTCATCAGGCGGTGGTGGATATGGTTGCTGTCGGGCAGGAATGAGTTGTTGCCATGGAGCAGACGGTAAGCAAACACCCTCACCACATCGAAACACGGTATCATCAGCGGCAAGGCGGCCAGCAGGTACTTGTTGATGTGGGGCAGGGAGTCTTGTGGCATCTGGGTGAGTTTAATGTTGAGGAAGCAGAGCATCATTCCTAAGGTGAGGCTGCCCGTGTCTCCCATGAAAATCTTCCTTTTCCTTTGTGTGCCGAACACATTGTAGTAGAAGAACGTGATGAGCACTCCGACAAAGGCAAACGACAACAGGGTGTAGATGTTTTGACTGCAAAATACAAAGGCGATGCCGTAGCAGACAAAGGAAACGATGCACAGACCGGAGGCCAGACCATCGATGCCGTCGATTAAGTTGATGGCATTGATGATTAATACCATGACAAGCGCGGTGAGGGGGACAACCGTCCACTGAGGCCATGATGCAAGCAGCAACAGGGTGTGGAGGCCTGACAGTTCCACACCACTGAAAATGATAATCAGTACACTTATGGACTGGACGATGAACTTGACAAGGTAGCCCACTCCTCTGATATCGTCAACGACACCAAGAATATACGATAGTATCAGGGCGCAGAAGACACTGGCCAATGGCAGGGACTCTGATGCGAGTTCGGCAAGCAGTTCGCCTTGTCTTGTCACTATATTCACCGCCACCACAATGGTGAACGACAACAGCAGTGCCGGCAGGAAGGTGGTGCCGCCCAGACGAGGCGTGGGGGCTTTGTGCACCTTTCTTTTGGTGGGTGTGTCTAACAGTTTCTTGCGGTAGGCCAACAACTGGACACGTGGTATGGCCACTCCGATAATCAAAATACATAACGCGAAGATTGACAGATAATCAACAATCCATGAAACGCTCATACACTATTTTTTTACCAAACATCCTCAACAGGTAATATTTGGATTTATTTCACTTAAACTTAATAATATCATGGTCAAAGCGAGACCTCCTGGTAAAGATGGTCAGTCGATGGCTTACAGAAAAGCGTTGGGTATATATGCCGTGGTCACAGTGAGCAGTCCTTCGATGATGATGATGCTTTCTTGCCATAGTTATAATATTTTTTCAAGAAAAGCTGTCGGAATGTATGCTGTTACAGCTGTTAATAAACCATCTATAACCAAACCCACTCTTTGTTGTCCATGATAACGTGCTACTATACCAGTTACTCCGACAAAATCACCCTCGATGATTTTTACCTTCTCGCCTTGTTTGAACTTCGTTACTTCTTCTTGCAAAACTAAGGTGTCAGATCCCTCTTTCTCACAAATAATTTGAAGACTCTTTATCTGATTGTCTGGAACAATCAGAGGAGACTTCATAATGCGCGCACCTGTGTGAGTGTGCTTATAGTAAAAACGCAAGTAAGGGAGGTTTATATTGTCGTAAACAAATGACTTTATCTCTTCTTCTGTTCCACGTGCAAAGAAAATATTAGGAAGACGAGATTCTTCAACAGTCTTTCGCTTGCCGTCAACTTCCTTGACAGTCTTAATTGTCGGATAGTATGCCTCTACATGCTTTCCAACCAAATAGTCGTATGCCTTCTTTTCGCGTCCGTAGGTGACACGGAGAGCATACCAATGGGAAACGTCTTTAGGCTTCAGCTTGATAGTTTTAAGTACCTTACCCGACGGCACATTGTTGGTGGACACCCCACTTTGTAAGTTCTCTGCCTTGGCTGACTCTTGAACTTCGGGGAGGACATCGGGGGTAAGCCCGGTGCGGGGAGGGATTTCACCGCCTCCATGGGGGTTATCATCTATTGATGCGTTATCAGCGATTTTCATATCGTGACCTTACTTTGCTCTAGACAGAACTCAGTTAAGGACATAAAAAGAGCGTGAGATCGTCCTGTTGTCCGCCCCACGGTCTGAGGCTCTAGCAATTGCCTATTTTGGTTGAACAGACAACGTCAGAGCCCACGCCGATATGAATAATCACTCCATTGCATAAAGTAGACGACACCTCAGCAAAACGCTCAAACCAGCTTGGCGGTTCCGCTTTCGATTTGCGCTACTTTTGGGAGACCTATATAAACAATCTTATTGCGCCCGAAAAGGTACAATTCGTGCTTACAAGGTCTCCGCAGGAGTGATATAATCACACCCGGGACATCTACCGTTGCTACGTTCAAGACCAAACATTTCTGTGACTTGCTAGATTACAGACCGTCTCAAACACAGCGTCAAGTAAACGCCTTCATTATGTCTGGACTATTTTACATAAAGTAGGCGGCACCTCAGCAAAATACTTAAGCCAGCTTGGCGATTTTGCATTCGGTTTGCACTACTTTTCCCACCCAATGCCCGCTTTGTACTGCTTTGTCATTATGTGACTCCGCCATACTCAGCACGGCGTAGGCTGCCTCGCCCAAAGTCATGAAAGAACACGTCTAACTGTGACAGATGGAACTAAAGGCCAATAGTCCAAGCGCAAAGATACGCATAATTTTTTAATTAGATGATAACAAATGAAAAGAAATTTTTGCATAAACCTTAAAATTAACAAGAATTAATCCAAGCTTGCTACCCTGTAACTATTCTGCGATAACCATATAGCAGTTGTCCGTGCTTAGAGCAAAGCCCGGATAGCTGCGTATGGTGAGTTGTTGTGTTTCTTAGTGGTCACTACGATTGAGAGCAGGCCAAGAAAGGCATCGGCACCTTGGTCAGAACGGAATGTGCCCGAGTTCTACATTTTGATCTTGACCTTTCTGATTCCCCTTTCAATAAGGTTATCCCGAAGTTTGGATAATGCAAGAGAGAACAGCATACGTCCGCTGGCTTTAGGACGCAAGAACTGTCTTTTCTGTGGCAACCACGATGCTGCGAAAAAAGCCGCCATCATCTATACCTTTATGGGGTACTGCAAACTAGCACAGGTCGATGTCCGCAAGTGGCTGAGCCACTTCTTCACCCACATACACGAATACGACAATGACAACTCACGCGACCTGATGGAACTGCTTCCGCACAATCTCAAGCAGAAGGGCATCCTGTGACATCCTTTGAAGATTCTCCAAGATTCCTGACTTATTCCTAGAATCTTGGAGAAACCTACAAGATTTTGAAAATATCTCCAATATTTCCTGACTTCATCACTTTTTTGCACCATCATATAGCGCACGATGATAATCAGCGAGTTACGTAAATTCATTGGGTGGTTTTGGGTGACGCAAGCGAAAAAACGTGTACTTTTGCACCATGTATGTACGCAAGAAACACAATCGTTCCGGCTCTACAAGTG
>NZ_JADYUH010000260.1 GCF_021531665.1 Prevotellamassilia timonensis | reverse complement strand
CTATACACAAACCCTACATTTTGCTCTTTATTCCGTTGATTTTCCGCGTGTTGCGAAATGTATAGTTTGTGCTCCAAACTATACACAAACCCTACACAAACTATACATTGAGAGTCAAAGAGACAAAGAGTCAAAAAGACAAAGAGACTAAGGGCGAAAGACGAAAGGACCGCCTTTTTGAAACATTAATGTTCATGAATTTGATTCAT
>NZ_JADYUH010000259.1 GCF_021531665.1 Prevotellamassilia timonensis | reverse complement strand
AAGAGTCAAAGAGACAAAGAGACAAAGAGCGAAAGACGAAAGGACCGCCTTTTTGAAACATTAATGTTCATGAATTTGATTCATTAAAAAGCCA
Source organism: Prevotellamassilia timonensis (assembly GCF_021531665.1). Taxonomy (GTDB): domain Bacteria; phylum Bacteroidota; class Bacteroidia; order Bacteroidales; family Bacteroidaceae; genus Alloprevotella. The sequence continues at coordinate 115 of NZ_JADYUH010000259.1, read as the reverse complement.
TTAATTGGTTTTGGAATACGAAACGCGCGAAATGTTCAGAATTTTATGGGACAATTAATGGGCATTAATGGAGAAATTGAAAAGCCCTTCCCTTTAGGGAGGGGTTGGGGTAGGC
>NZ_JADYUH010000258.1 GCF_021531665.1 Prevotellamassilia timonensis | reverse complement strand
CTCCTCCGGCGTCGCATGTGCAGAATGTACAAGAAATGCAGGCAGCGAAAGAAGCACTGGAAACACAAGAACCGCAAGAAGCACAAGAACCGCAGGCAGCGCAGGCTGTCGCTCAGCCTCAAAAACTCGCTCAACCTCAAAAAGCCCCTCAGGCACAAGACGTTTCAAAGAAAAAAGCCGGACGCACGGCAGATTTCTACGTACGCCCGA
>NZ_JADYUH010000257.1 GCF_021531665.1 Prevotellamassilia timonensis | reverse complement strand
ACCGCAGCCTCGTGGACGGCTATATCCGCTCGGAGGAAGTACCCCTCTACTTCCCCCTGCGAGACTACCTCCGCGCTCTTCCCGCCTGGGACGGTCGCGACCGCGTCGGAGAACTCGCGGCGCGCATTTCCTCGGATGAACTCTGGAACAAAGTGTTCCGCCGCTGGCTGCGCGGCGCAGTCAAGGGCTGGCTCGGCGAAGAAGAAAGCG
>NZ_JADYUH010000256.1 GCF_021531665.1 Prevotellamassilia timonensis | reverse complement strand
AGAAACGAAAAGCGACCAAAACGTAAGCACTTTCTTTTGAACGTTCCTTATCCCGTAATTTATAGAACACCCCATAGACCTTTTCCCGGCAGGAACCGCATCTTATCTGTGAATTCATCAAGTGCAAAGCCGCAGCGAATGAGCCGCAGTAAGGCGGAGTAGGTGGCGAATTCATCGTGCTACCATTGAACGGTTTATTTCTGTTTATCGCC
>NZ_JADYUH010000255.1 GCF_021531665.1 Prevotellamassilia timonensis | reverse complement strand
AGCCGAGCCCTACTAATTGCCCAAAACTTGCATCACAGCCACGCCCGCAGGTGCGGTGCCTGCTGGAAGCTAAATAAACTCTTGAGTGAAAGACTCTCTTGTCGGAGAGTCATGAAAACCTCAAGCAAGGCAAGACTCACAGTGTAAATGCCAATCATTTCTTAGTTCGTTAGAGCGCGTTGATGTGTGTAGAATATGCCAAGAACTTCAAAA
>NZ_JADYUH010000254.1 GCF_021531665.1 Prevotellamassilia timonensis | reverse complement strand
TTACTACGGCTCAGTCGCTGCGGCTTTGCACTTGATGAATTCACAGATAAGATGCGGTTCCTGCCGGGAAAAGATTTATGGGGTGTTCTATAAATTACGGGATAAGAAACGCTCAAAAGAAAGTGCTTACGTTTTGGTTGGTTTCTTAGTGCGCCCTTTTGTAAGTTTCGTCAGTCACATAGCCCGCTATGCTCCTTCCTCAACTGACAAAAG
>NZ_JADYUH010000253.1 GCF_021531665.1 Prevotellamassilia timonensis | reverse complement strand
TAGTTTTTCCTGGGTGCGCTCCTAGTTTTTCCTAGGTGCGCTCCTAGTTTTTCTTAGGTGCGCTCCTAGTTTTAACCAGGTGCGCTCCTAGCCTCAGATTTTAAAAGGAAAGTGACGAGATAAAGGAGGAGTCGCGGCTCCCGCCGCCATCTTCGCGGGCGTATAGCCCTCCAGGCTAATCTTTCCTTGCCATCTGCTATCCCCGGGCGTTGCC
>NZ_JADYUH010000252.1 GCF_021531665.1 Prevotellamassilia timonensis | reverse complement strand
TTTGAAACTCTTGTGTAACTTTGCAGTGCCATTAAGGGCATCATTGATGATCTTGGTGAGCTGGTCAAGTGGCCGAAATTCCATTAGCAAATTGGTTTATGTGGAAATTGCTAATTTACTAATTCTTAGCTACTTGACCAAATTTTAAAACGCTTGTTTTCGGTCTCTTAGGCTATTATTCCCATCTATTTTAAGAATCGTTGTTTATGGTTGTC
>NZ_JADYUH010000251.1 GCF_021531665.1 Prevotellamassilia timonensis | reverse complement strand
TTTTTCTTAGGTGCGCTCCTAGTTTTAACTGGGTGCGCTCCCAGTTTTTCTTAGGTGCGCTCCTAGTTTTAACCGGGTGCGCTCCTAGCAAGAACTGTTTCTCCATTAATGCCCATTAATTGTCTCATTAATGTCTCATTAATTTCTGAACATTTCGCGCGTTTCGTGTTCCAAAACAAATTAATGGCTTTTTAATGAATCAAATTCATGAACATT
>NZ_JADYUH010000025.1 GCF_021531665.1 Prevotellamassilia timonensis | reverse complement strand
ACAGACGATGCCAGAATCAAACTCAAACATTTGTATCCTATTGTCACTTTTTAGACTTTACAGACTACTAGGAGCGCACCTAAGAAAAACTAGGAGCGCACCTAAGAAAAACTAGGAGCGCACCTGGGAAAAATTTGCCTTCCTCAAATTTTAATTTGCCTTCCTCAAATTTTAATTTGCCTTCCTCAAATTTTAATTTGCCTTCCTCAAATTTTTCTTTGCCTTCCTCAAATTTTTCTTTGCCTTCCCCTAATTTTAATTTGCCTTCCTCAAATTTTTCTTTGCCTTCCCCTAATTTCTCTTTGCCTTCCCCTAAGTAAAGCTGCGTGCCGACTAGGCAAGATTTTTCTCAATGACACAGATTCCATCGAAGAGCAAGAATGTAGGATGGAAACCGCGTTTTTGCATATTTCCACCCAATCCTACATTTATATTTTTTGCTTCACCACTACCCTACACACACCGCCGCGAAATCCTACACAATGAAGGGTTTTGTGTAGAATTTACAGACCAAACCCTACACACCTAACCAATCTGATTATCAAACTTTAAGCCCGAACTGTGTAGGATTTGCCGGGAATGCATGTACCCTTGAAAAACGTATAGGTTTGAAAGGTGAATACGCGCGCCTCGCGCGCGAAGCTTATTTCACATTTTTTCCTGCGTTCCCATTTGAGGGCATTTTGGCACAAGTTTTGCTGTAAGCCCCAACACAATGAGGGCGGTGTGTCAAAATTTATGATTTAACACACCGCCTTTTACGGATGGATTCTTGAACCGCGTGGAACTCACCACTCAAAAGCGGCGCTTTCCATGGTGAGGAGATTGATGGTCCAAAGTCGTCCCGCGAGGGAGGGGTTGCGACCGCAAACATATTGCACAACCTGCGTCGCCAACACGCTGCCGACGACAGCGGGCGCCATGCCGACCACCTGCTTGCCGGGATGGGGCATTTTCAACGTGGCTTCGCGGTCGGGGTGGAGGTCACGGTAGCGCAACGGCGTTTCGCCGAGCCCAAAGACGGCGGCTTGTCCTTCAAAGCCTCGCACCGCACCATAGAAATAGGGGATGCCCATGCGCTCCGACACGTCGTCCAACAAAAAACGGGTGGCGAAGTTGTCGCAACCGTCAATCAGCACGTCACATCCTGCCGCCAGCGATTCGGCGTTCTCCGGCGTCAAGCGGCAAACGTGGGCTTCGACCTTCACCTCCGAGTTCAGGAGGGAGAGGCGACGCTGCGCCATGAGTGCCTTCGGTTCTCCCACCTGCGATTCGTCGTAAAGAATCTGACGGTGCAGATTGCTGACACTGACCACGTCGTCATCAACCAGCGTGAGTCTGCCGATGCCGGCGCCGACCAAATACTGTGCAATGGGGCAGCCGAGCCCGCCGACGCCCACCAAGAGGGCGTGCGCCCGGGACAGACGCTCCTGACCCGCCGCGCCGATTTCCGGCAGCAACAACTGGCGGGCATATCTTTCTTCTTTTTTCATGATAAGTTTAGGGGTGTTCTATAAATTACGGGATAAGGAACGTTCAAAAGAAAGTGCTTACGTTTTGGTCGCTTTTTGTTTCTTAGCGCGCCCTTTTGTAAGTTTCGTCAGTCACATAGCCCGCTATGCTCCTTCCTCAACTGACAAAAGTTCATCTCTAAGAAATCAAAAATCAACTCAACCTAATTTTTAGAACACCCCTTTATCTGAGACATAAGTGGTGAGCAGAGTTTAAAGTCCCCTTCATGCACCTTGCGCCATCATCTTTTTGACGTGGTCAAAACTGCCGTCCCAGTCTTTCCAGACGGGTTCAACACCCATGCGGCGCAGCGCGTCCGCCACTTCTTCCACCGTTCGCGGGTCGCTCACCTCAAACTGTTCGAGAGCCTCGGGATAGCAGGCATAGCCTCCCGGCTCCGTGCGACTTCCGGCAGACATGGTCGTCACGCCGAGCGTCGCCATGTGGTCACGGAAGTTGGCTCGCTCGCGAGTGCTGTAGGAGATGTCCACGTCGTGGTCAAAGATGCGCATGGCGAAAGTTAACTGTGCGAGCTCACGGTCCGACATGATGCAGTTGGGTTGGAAGCCGCCGTTCTCCGCGGGACACATTCGCGGGAAGTTCACGCTGTACTTCGTGCGCCAGTAGTGTTTCTGCAGGTAGCGCAGGTGACGTGCCATCATGGTGAGATCGGTGCGCCATTCCTTTTCCAGCCCGATGAGCACGCCCATGCCGATGGAGTGAACGCCGGCGAGCCCCATGCGGTCGAAACCGTTGACGCGCCATTCAAAGTCAGACTTCTTGCCGCGCGGATGATAGATTTTATAGTTCTCGCGGTGATAGGTCTCTTGAAAGCAAATCACCCCATTCATTCCATGGCGCGTCAGTTCGCGATACTCCTCCGTTTCAAGAGGCATGACCTCTATTTTCAAGTTAGAAAATAGTGGTTTCGCCAGATCGAGCGCCTTAGCGAGATAGGGAACACCTGCCTTTACCGGATTTTCGCCGGTGACAAGGAGCAGATTCTCAAAGGGGCCGAGTTGTTTGATGGCTTCATATTCCCGCGTCATCTCCTCCGGCGTGAGAATCGTGCGTGCCATCTTGTTGGCAACGTGGAAGCCGCAATAGACACAGGAGTTAGTGCAGGAGTTGGTGAGGTAGAGCGGGATGAACATGGAGACGGTGCGTCCGAAACGTTTCTCCGTGTAACGACGCGAGAGTTGCGCCATCTGTTCAAGATAGGGCTCGGCGGCGGGGGAGATGAGTGCCATGAAGTCGTCCACCGTGCAGCGGGGGCGGCGCAGGGCTGCCTCCACGTCGGCTGCGGTTTTGGCGTGGATGGATTCGGTCGTTTCGTCCCAGTCAAATTGAGAGAGATATTCAGAAAACATGATGGATTTCTATGCAAAACGGTAAGGGGATTCAATATAGGGTGTTCTATAAATTAGGGTGAGTGGCTTTCTGATTCTTAGAGACGACCTATAAAAGTCCGCTAAGAAAGCAACCGGAACGGAAGCACATTTCTTTGAGCGCGCCTTATTCCATAATCTACAGAACTGCCCACAACTCAGTCAAGAAACGAAGTCAGGGGCGAGGAAGCCTCAGCCTGCAAGGTACTGCCCTGCGCGGGAAGACCGGCTTCGAAGGCGGCGCGCCCCGCTTCGACAGCCTGTTTGAAGGCAGCAGCCATGGCGGCAGGTCTGCCTGCGACGGCAATGGCGGTGTTGACGAGACAGGCATCCGCTCCGAGTTCCATGGCTTCTGCGGCGTGACTCGGTGCGCCGATGCCGGCATCCACAACGACGGGGACGGTGGCTTGTTCGATGATGATTTGCAAGAAGTCACGGGTGCGCAGTCCACGGTTTGTGCCAATGGGTGCGCCGAGGGGCATGACGGCGGCGGCACCGGCTTCTTCCAAGTGTTTGCAGAGTGTGGGGTCGGCGGCGCAGTAGGGCAAGACGATGAAGCCCATCTTTGCCAACTGTTCTGTTGCCTTGAGCGTCTCAGTGCTGTCGGGCAAGAGATAGCGCGGATCGGGGTGGATTTCGAGTTTCAACCAGTTCGTGCCGAAAGCTTCGCGTGACATCTGTGCAGCGAAGACGGCTTCTTCGGCATCACGCACGCCGGAGGTGTTGGGCAGGAGTTGAATGCCTTCACGACGCACGTGAAGCAACATGTCGTCTTCTGCATCTTCCAACTCCACGCGCTTCATCGCCAAGGTGACCATTTCAGTCCCCGAAGCAAGAACCGCTTCCGACATCTCCGCATTGCTGCGGAATTTTCCCGTACCGAGAAACAGACGTGAGTGAAACGCACGTCCTCCAAGAATCAAGTCTGACATTTTTTCTGCGTTTATTATCTATATATAAAAGGTGTAAGTTCGCCGGCAGCCTCATCCTCCACACACCGCGCGAATGACGGTCAGTCTGTCGCCCTCGGCGAGCAGGGTGGTTTCCCATTCCGGACGCCGCACGATGCGGTTGTTGATTGCCACGGCGATGCCTTCGGCAGGCAGCGCGAGTTCTTCCACGAGACCGGCGACATGGGTTGCCGCAGTTTCCTGTGCTTTCTGATTGACAAAAACGTTCATAAAGAAAAAGGTGTTTTTCCCTTTTCAAGGAAGGGTGTGTGCCGCGACACACGGGTAAAAAAGATTTAGAAAAGGGTAAGAGGGTTGGCTCATGCCCATGAACCAAAGAAGAAGGGCAGGACGTTTTTGCAGTTTGTGCCGCAAAAGCGGAGAACTAACCACAATGCCTACGGCAGCATAATCTGCATCAGGTCGTAAGGGTATCATCTCAGCCTTCGTCTCCGGTGTGACGGGCACCCCTTTGTGTTCGTGATGCAAAGTTACGGCAAAACGATGAAGAAAACCGCACGCTTTCGGCACAAAATGAAAAAAAGAGGGGCAAATTCTTGCGGGAATCGGAAATTTGCCCTACTTTTGCATCGCTTTCGAGGAAGAATCCTCAGATGGTGCTTATAGTTCAGTTGGTTAGAGCGTCAGATTGTGGTTCTGAATGTCGTGGGTTCGAATCCCACTAAGCACCCCTCCCTCCGCAGACAGTCTTTGTGACTGCCTGCGGTTTTTGTTTATTTCCCCATCTCCAGCGCCCGGTGGAAACCGACGACTGCGACGATGCCTTTGCGCAACATGTCGAGCGGGAAGTTCTCGTTGGGCGAATGGATGGCGTTGCTTTCCAAACCGAAACCCATCAGAATGGTCTTGACACCGAGCTCGCGCTCAAAGTCGCTGATGATGGGAATGCTGCCGCCGCGGCGAACTGCCAACGGGCGACGACCGAAGGCTTCGGTGAAACCTGCTTCCGCGGCGCGATAGGCGGGATGGTCAATGGGACAAACATAGCCCTCGCCGCCATGTAGCGGACGCACCTCCACCTTGACGCACGCCGGAGCCAGCGAGCGGAAGTAGTCGGCGAAGAGTTGGGAAATCTTTTCGTGCTGCTGATGAGGGACGAGGCGGCAGCTGACCTTAGCGAAAGCCTTGGAGGGCAGTACGGTCTTGGCGCCCTCGCCGATGTGTCCGCCCCAGATGCCGCAGATGTCAAAACTCGGGCGGCAGGCGTTGCGCTCCAAGGTGGAATAGCCCTTCTCACCACGCAGTGCGCCGACTCCGATGGACGCTTTGTAGCGTTCCTCGTCAAAAGGAATGGCGGCAATCATCTCGCGCTCCTCGGCGGAGAGTTCCTCCACGTCGTCATAGAAGTGAGGCACGGTGATGCGTCCGTTCTCATCCAACATCTTGGACAGCATTTCGCAGAGCACCTGCACAGGATTGGCTACCGCGCCGCCGAAATGTCCGGAGTGAAGGTCACGGTTGGGACCGGTGACTTCCACTTCCCAGTAGGCAAGTCCGCGCAAACCCGTGGTGAGGGAGGGCAGGTCGGCGGCAAGCATGGAGGTGTCGCTGACAAGCACCACATCACACGCCAGCAGTTCGCGGTGGTCTTGCAGGAAGGCGGCGAGATTGGGCGAACCGATTTCTTCTTCGCCTTCGAGAATGAATTTGATGTTATGGCGGAGCAGGTCGTGACGCACGAGATATTCAAACGCTTTGACCTGAATGAAACTCTGTCCTTTGTCGTCGTCAGCGCCGCGTCCCCAGATTCGACCGTCGCGCACCACGGGCTCGAAAGGCTCGCTGTTCCAAAGATCAAGAGGTTCGACAGGCATGACATCATAGTGACCATAGACCAAAACGGTGGGCGCATCGTCCGCCACGTGGCGTTCCGCAAACACGATGGGATTACCGGGTGTGGGGATGATTTCAACCTTTTCGGCACCGGCTTCGGTGAGCAGTTCGCTCCAACGTTCAGCCGTGCGCAACAGGTCGCCGGCGTGGGCAGGCGAGGAACTGACGCTCGGGATTCTGAGCAAAGAAAAAAGTTCATCGAGGTGGCGTGCCTCGTGGGCGTCAAGATAGGCTTGTAGGTTTTCCATATATATAATAAGGTGTATAAGGTGTGATTACAGGAAGGTGAAGCGTAGTTCAAGATGGTTGTCGGCAACGGCTTGTCCGCCTTGCAGCAGGGTGTAGCGTATTTCGCAGCGTCCGCCTTTGGGGGAGAGTTTGAGACTGAGCGCGTGGGTGTAGAGTTGCATCGGGAGCGTCTGTCCGTGGATGGCATAGGGTGCTTCGAGCATGCGTTGCGGAACGAAAACGAAACGAGAGGTGACGTCTCCGCTGCGGCGGCACTCTGCCAGCCCGTCAGCAATGACCCACACAGTGTGCCGGTTTCCCTCGAGTTCGTCGAAGGTGAGGCGCACGCCGTGTTCGCCCACCTCGCAGTGTCCTTCGGTTTGGTTTTCAATGCGCTCCTCGCCGTGTTCGGTGTGAGTGAGGAGGCTGCTTTCAATTTTTATCTTTTTCATGAACTTCTGAGTGGCTTGGCTGTTCAAGGAATTTGCAGACTGGTCTTTCCGCCCTGACGTTTCAAATAGACGCCGAGGCGTTGGGGCGTCGCAATGGGGCGTCCGCTGAGGTCGTACCATTGCGCCGGACTCTGCGAGTCGGTGGTGACGGGGGAGACACCGTCGGGAGAGAGGGGCATGACAAAGCCTTGACTCACCACGACGGGCCAGTAGGCGCGGAGCAGGTATTGATAGCCCGTGCCGGGGACAAGGTCGCGGAAACGAACGGTCACCACGGTGTCGGCAGAGGGAGCGAGGAAGATGTGGCGTATGATTTCAACTTCGGGACTGCCTGCCGAATCCGCCACGCAGAAAATGTATTCCTGTGCCGCACGCTCCTCGGACGAGGAGTTGGAGAAGCGCTGATGAATGGCGACTGTGCCGCCCGCCTCAAACTCCAACTCGGGAGCGTCGTGTTGCATGTCGGTCGTGCCTCCCTCACAGACTTGGAAGGGCATGGTGAAAAGGATGGTTTCGCCATCGGCAGTCACGTTCAGCACTTTCTCGCCGGCTGAGGGGAAGGTGGGGAAGACCGTTTTCACGGTTGTCTCGCCGCCTTCCATCGTACCGCCCGTAAGGGCAAGCCATTCGCCTTGCTCAAAGACGGCAGTGTCGGAGGGTTCATTGACAATGAGCGCGAAAGGAGTGGTGAGGACGGAATCCGTCGTGTTGCGAAGATGCAGACTGACCGGTGTGGGACAACCCGTGCAAGGCTCTGCACCGAAACTGACACGTTCAACGCTGATTTCACTGCCGGTGCGCCGCAGGCTGTCGGGCGGCGTGACTTCCAAACTGTCGGGGAAGAAAGTGAGGCACTCCTGATTACAGAAGAAACCGCTCTCCACCGCCTCGTTGAGCCGGTCGCTCTCGGGTTGCGGATGTGCCAGAACATCCAAACGGAAGTAGCCATCATAGTCGCCGCCATACGCCCAGTTCACATGGAACAGTCCGTCGGCATCCAGCCCGTCTAAGACAAAGGCATGACCGCCACCGCGCATAATGCTGCCCGCATAATAGACCGGGCGGCGAGCGGCGATTTCGGAAGCGAGATAGTTCCAAAAAGAGGCAGGAGGATAGAGGTAACTGTCCAAATAGTTTACGTATCCATAACCAAAAGCGCGCTGCAACGGTTCAACGAGGCGGAAAGTGTGGGCGCCGCTGGAGGAAGGTTCCCAGTTCATGTGGCACGCCACGCCGAGCATGAAAGACAGGCGGGCGACGGCGTCAATGGCTTCCTCCGAAGCGGGACGCTCTTCGTCATAGTCATCCAAAATGAGGCGCGTATCGACAGAAGTGCCGGGCAGGATGTCAGGCACGGTGTAGTGTTCCGTTTCCCAACCTTTCAGTGTGTCGCGCAAAACGACGGGGGCGTGATGGTAGGTCAGAATCTGCTCCATGGCGGTGGCGACGCAGCCGACAAGCGTCGGATAGGTCTCTCCCGAGGAGGTGATGTAGGTGGGACAGGCGCGATTGTAGGGCGCGCTTTGGTGACGCACGGTGGTGAGCAACGGCGCAACGGGAGTCCAAGACTGCGCACCGCCGGGCGGATAGTTTCCCTTGAGAGCAGTGGACAGCGTGGCGGCGGGACGACGCAACATGGCAGCCAAAGGGGCAGGCATCGAGGCTGACGCCGAGGCGGTGCCATAGCCCAACACCTCGGGACAGGCATCGTCGGCAGCGAGCAGAACAAAACTGTCCTTGTGGCGGCACAGGAAAGCGGCAGCAAAGGTCTCCACCTTCACCTCTGTGTTTTTCACGTCGCTGGATTTGAGTTTCCCCTGCTTTTGGAAGAATTCAACGGCGCGCCGTCTGGCTGCCGCCTCATCAACGGGAAACGCGAAGGCAGAAAGGGTCAGACAAAAAAGGGCAAGACAAAGCGTGACAGCGTGTCGCCACATTGGCTTCTTGTGATTGTTTGTTTCTTGCATACGCCGCAAATTTACTCATTTTTATTATTGCTATCTGCGAAAAGATTGGTGATTGAGTATAGGGGCGTTCTGAAATAAGGTTGAGTTGATTTTTAAGCACACCTTATAATATGCAGGACTCCCACACAGTCTTTCATCAAAAAGGTTCGTTTGCAGGCGGCGAGCCGTCACTTTTTCCTTAGGGCTGACTTGATACCAACTTAAAGCGGCTCCCCCCGCCATCTCCGCGGGCGAGAGTGGAGTGCACATCCACAATTGAAAAAGAGGCGACGCCGAAGCGTCACCTCCTAATCATTCATGGTGCGTTTTGTGGATGGCAGTTCGTCTGCTTTGTGCGGTCCCTCTTCACATTTTGACGAACTTGTGGACACGTTGTCCGCCGGCATTCTCCACGACGAGCAGATAGGAACCTTTGGGGAGGGAAGCGAGGGAGAGCGTCAGACTCGGCGCTGCGGTGGTGGCGTGCGCTGCGGAGAGGACGGCACCGCCGAGATTCAGCAGGGTGGCAGATGTTCCGGCGGGAAGCTGTCCGCTGACAATGATGAACTCACTGTTGTGGCGAATGGTGAATGCCGTCGGTTTCTCGGGAGAGTCGATGCCTGTTCCCGAACCGCCGATGGGCGTGAAGCGCAGTTTGTGGGTGAACGTGCCCGAAGAGGGGAGTTCGTAGGCAGGAATTGTGCCCGGTCCGCAACTTCCGTTTCCTATGCCTTTCTGACGATAGTCAAGGTGCAGGTGAATCGTTCGTTCCGCAGCATTCTCCGAGAAGGGCAGTTCCCAATTGTGGAGTGTGGTGTGGAGTTCCGCATCGTTCCAGTGGAGTGCAGAGAAGGCGGCTTCTCCTTCCGTTTCGACTTTGAAGCCTTTTCCGGTGGTCGGGTTGGTGAAGCTCACTTCGCGCAGGTCCTGACGGTTGCCCATCGTCTGCGGGCGGAGATAGTATTCATTCATGTCGTTGACGGTGGTGGTGTAGCGTCCGAGGAAGCTGCCCGTGCGGCGGTCCACGTAGTTTGCCCAAGGTCCGCGGGCATAGTAACTGACGTCAGAGAGCGTGCCCGGGATTTGCATGGAAAGACCGAGGCGGCGCAGTTCAGTCTGCTGCGGCGTGTAGGCTGCCGTCAAGTCCACGTGCCCGTCGGCATAAATCTCGTAGGTGAAGACATAGTTGCACAGTGTTCCCGTGCCCTGCACCGTGGCAGTCACTTTGAGGTTGTCCGCGGAGGACGTGAAGTTCGTCGTGGTGGAAGTGATGCCGTTCTCGGTGGTGTAGTTCGGGTCGTTGCCGTAGGGCGCGTCGTTTTCAATCCATCGATAGTTGTCATAGTCCGGTCCTCCGTCCGCTTTCACAAGGTCAATGCCTTGCAGCATCCATGAGTTCAGTTTACCTTCAGCGTTGAAGACCATGCTCACCTTGTTGTTTGACACCACCGTGTTGCCGTTGAGTGTGCTGACGGTGAGAGGCTGTTCCGTCGATGCCACCTCCACGTCGGGCAAGGTGGCAGGACGAGTCTGAATCTCAAACTGTGCAGATGCCACGGGATAGCCCGCGGGGGAGAAGTCAGTGGCGGCATTGCGACATACCTCCAAATTCAAGAGCACTTCGGCGTCTGCCTTCAGCGACTCCGGAAGCGGAATCTGCAAGTTTGTTTCTTCTCCCGGCTGGACGGCAGGCAGTGCCATTGAACCCGAGGCGGTCTGTTCGCCGTTCTCCAAAACGGCATATTTCAAGGTGAAATCCTCCAGCGAAGTGAAGTCGTGGGCGTTGCGGAGTGTCAGCGTTCCGTTCTTCAGTTCCGTGAACTTCACATACTGATAGACCTTCTTCACTTCCGTCAGTTTTGAGGTCCAAGCGCGGTCCGCGCCAATGATGCCGTTGTTCACGAAGTTGCCCTGATGAGGCGCCTGCGGCCAGTCGTAGCCCGTGCGATATTTTAGGAATCCGTTTTGTTCGAGATTGCCTGCGGCGAGGTCGGCAGCATCATAGACCGACTGGTCCACCCAGTCCCAGATGCAGCCGCCGATGCCATAGACGCTGCTTTCAATGATGTCCCAGTATTCTTGCAGGTTGCCCACCGAGTTTCCCATGGCGTGGGCATATTCACACATGAAGTAAGGCTGACGCCAGTAGTTTCCGTTGGCGTAGTTGCTCACCTGCGTCAGCGTCGGATACATCTGGCTGCAGATGTCCGTGCCGTAGTTCACGTTGGCATTTGTGGAACCCTCATAGTGAATGGGTCGCGCATCGAGGTCGCGCACGGCGTTGTAGGCGGCGCTGATGTTTGAACCCTCTCCGCTCTCGTTGCCGAGACTCCAGAAGATGACGGAGGGGTGGTTGCGGTCGCGGCGCACCATGCGGGTGGTGCGGTCCACATACTGTCCACGCCAGGACGCCTGGTTTGAGATGCCGTTGCGGTTGCCCGTGCCGCCCTGCGTCCAGTTGTAGTGGCACTCCACGTTCGCTTCGTTCATGATGTAGAGTCCAAAATGGTCAAACATCGCATACATCTTCGGCTGACGCGGATAGTGGCTCGTGCGAACGGTGTTCACGTTTGCCTGCTTCATCAACTCAATGTCCTTCAGCATGGTCTCCACGTCGATGCTTCTGCCGAGAACGGGGTGCGTGTCCTGCGTGTTCACGCCTTTGAAATAGACTTGCTTGCCGTTCACATAGACGCGCTTGTCGTCACCGATGCGGATGTCGCGGAAACCGTGTTTCGTTGAGAAAGCCTCCAGTTCGTTGGCAGTGTCGTCGCGGAGAGAGAGTTCGACGGTGTAGAGTGCGGGATGTTCCGCTGACCACAGTTCCAGATTCGACAGTCCGTCAAAGGTCAGCGCCGCGGTCTTTTCGGTGTTTCCCTCGGCGGCAGAGAAGTCGAGCGTTTGGCTTTCGGTGGCAATCTCCTCGCCCTGCGGAGAGAGCAGACGAGCGAGCAACTCCACGGCGGCAGCCTCGCCGGAGCGGTTGCGCACGGCAGCCTGCACAGAGAGACTGCCCGAGCGGAAGTCGGCGCTTTCATCCAGAGTGGCAGAAAGAATGTGGTCGCGGACATAGACCTGCGGCGTGGCAACCAGATAGACATCACGATAGATTCCGCTCATGTGGAACATGTCCTGTCCTTCCAGATAGGAACCGTCCGTCCAGCGGAAGACCTGCACGCAGATGTTGTTCTCGCCCTCGCGAACGAAAGAGGTGAGGTCAAACTCGGCATCCTCGGTGGAAGCCTCGGTGTAGCCCACCTCGTGACCGTTCACATAGACCAGCGCGCCGCTGTAGATTCCGTCAAAGTGAACGAAGACGCGAGAGCCGCTCCAATCGGCGGGCAACGTGAAGGTGCGGCGATAGGAACCCACCGAGTTGTAGAGTCCGTCCTTCATGACGATGTGCGGCGGGTTGTTGTTGAAGGGATATTGCACATTGATATATAAGGGGTCGCCATATCCTTTCATCTCCAGACACGACGGTACTTCAATGTCGTCCCACGCCGAGACGTCGGCATTGTCAGCCCAGAACTCCGCCTCGCCCGGACGCTCCTCGATGTTCTGTACCCAATTCAATTTCCATGTTCCGTTGAGGCTGAGAATGCGCGAAGACGACGGTGTCACCCAGGGACGGGCATAGAAGTCGGCATCTGCTCGCATCTCGGCGGTGGAAGCGTAGGGAATCGCCGTGGCGTGTCCTTCCTCCTTGTTCACGGCATAAATCAACTCATCCTCCCACGGACTCTGTTGTTCAATGTAGGGGGCAATGTCCGAGAGCGTGAAGAAGGTGGCTTCGTTCGCGGCATCGGTGGTCATCTCCGTGCTGCCGTCTTCGTTTGCGGTGAGATAGTAGGTTGTGCCGCTGTAGGTGTAAGCAATGCGATAGGTGTCTTCTAAAGTTTCAACCTTCTCAAAGGTCACCTGCTGATTGTAGTTTGTGGCATTCATGCCCCACTGCAGCGGTTTTCTTTTTCCGTTGAGTCCGGCGTCGATGCAGAGCGAGGAGAAGGCATTGTAGAGCAGACGATAGGAAGTTGCCGACGGCTTCTCCTCTCGCAGCAGCCAGCGCTGTCCGAGTCGTTCGGGGTCAAATTCCTCCATGACCAAGAATGCGCCTTCCTCCTTTGCCTGTCCGTTGGAAAGCACCTTTCCGGTGGGAACATTCTTCAGAACGTAGGTAAACCCGACGTAGGGGCGCTTCACCTCACAGACCTTTCCCGTCGGCACAAAGCGGAAGTAGGAGTCCGCGTTCGCCAGGTTATCCTCCATGAAGACAGAGCCGTCTTCGTGGGGCGTCATGGCACGATTTTGCGTGTTGTTCAGAATCTGGTAGGTATTCTCCAGCCCCTCCACCTCTCGAATGTAGAACTGCTGGTTCGGATTCCCTGTGCCAAAAGTCCACTGCAGAAGACGGTGTTTGATGGTTGCCGACGGTGCACAGTCAATGCCCTTTCCGTAGTGCGGATTGCAGAGTGCAAAGATGCCGGCGTCAAGGTTGATGGGGACGATTTTCCAGTCCTGACCGTTGGCGTCGGCATTTTCGGTGTCCATCAGCAGATAGGCATCGTTCTCAGCGCTTTCTCCGTTGGAGAGCGCCAAACCGGTAGATGTTTGTACGAGGTGATAGATTTCCTCATAGACAAACGGTGACTCCTGTGCTTGTGCCGGACGGGTGTTCATTCCGAGTCCGACGAGCAAAGCCAGAAGCAAGAGAAAGAAACGGTTGTTTTTCATGTGTGAAAATGAAAATTTGGGGTTTGCAAAAGGTGGCGGAAGCAGCGTGAGGGAGATTCCGCGAAAAGGAAACAAAGTGTTTCACGAGACAAAAGTATTTAAAAATCCGCCGTTTGCATGAAAATTTGAGTTTTTTTGATGTGGCTGTCCGCCATTTTCTTTGTGCGCCGGAACGTTTAACCCCAAAACGACGGGGTTGTTTTTTCAAAACGAAGCGGTCGGTGCTTCATGGCGTCAGACCGCGTCCTTGTCCCTTTCTGATTCCAAGATGCCGGTGAACTCCCCTAAAAAAATCCAACAATTTTGAGCCATTTTTTAGCGATTCGACATTAACATTTTTAACTTCCGAGAACACTTTCCGCCTCCCAATTTTGCCTTCTCGGCGCATAATTTTTCTTTGCCTTCCCCTAATTAAAATTAGAAGAAGGCAAATTTAAATTAGGGGAAGGCAAATTTTTCCCGGATGCGCTCCTAAATTCCCCGATTTTAAAGAGAAAGTAACGAAAAAAGGGGGGAGCCGAGGCTCCTCCCATATCTCTGTACAAATATAATACTTTTCGTCGCCAAAAGCAAGAAGTGTTAAAACCGAAAAACCGCCTTGGGCGTGGAAAATTTTGGAGGTGAATCGACTCGCGTCGCCACAACTAACAGCACACTTGCACAAGGTTGCGACTCGCGTCGCCACAACTAACAGCACACTTGCACAAGGTTGCGACTCGCGTCGCCACAACTAACAGCACACTTGCTCCCTTCGCATGAGTCGTGTTCAAAAAACAAAATGTAGAGTTTTGTGTGCAGAGTTTTGTGTAGGGTTTGCGCTCCGTTTTGTGTAGGGTTTTGAACGCTTCAATGTATAGTTAATGTATAGTTTGTGAATAGTTTGAAGTACAAACTATACATTTCGTAACGCGCGTATAATCAGAAAGATAAAGGACAGAATGTAGGGTTTGTGTATAGTTTGCAGAGTTTTTTTGTTTCCCCTTTAATTTACGTATATTGCAGTGTCAAGGTGTGTTCCAAAACAACAATTGCTGTCCTCAAAAAGATTGGTGATTGAGTAGTATTGGATTGTCCTGTAATTAAGGTTCAGTTGCTTTTTGAGCACCCCATATAATATGCAGGACTTCCACACTGTCTTTCATCAAAAAGTACGTTTGCAGGCGGTGGAAAAGAGCGACGAAGCACGCAGGAACAATGCCACGCTGTCTGCGAACGTTAGGTTTTGACGAATGCAGGGATTGATGTTTGGTCCTTTGGCGACTCCTTCGAACCAGCGAATAGCACGTTCGTAGCATTCCACTCTGATTTCCGACCCCGGTTTTCCGAGCATGGCGAACTGCGCCCATGAGAAGAGAAAGGCGACGGAGAAGAGAAGAGAAAGGGCGTATGTGTAAAAAACTTCTTACTTTTGCAATAAAATATGCGTCTCTCGGTTTTATTATATATGCCTCGCACGCATTATTATATATAATATGGTGTGTCCGGTTTAGCGAAAAACACATTCCCCGGATCTTTGAAACGCCACTTCCGAGGCGGCGTGAAAGACACCTTCCACTAACTCCCTTTTCAAAAAAAGACAAATGTCCCACATTCGCAGATTCTTTCTTTTTCTCGTCATTGCCTTCGTGGCTGCGTTGAACGTCACGGCACAAAATTCCATGACCGATGAACAAATCATGAAGTTCATCAAAGATCAAACAGAGCAAGGAGCGAGCCGCTCCGAAATCGTCACGAAACTCATGGAAAACGGCGTCACGGTCGAACAGATTCGTCGGATTCGCTCAAACTATGAGAAAGAACAAGCCGGTGAAGTGCCCGGTGCCAGAAACATCTCCGGACGGGAGAAGGGAACTGACCGCACACGAAAAGCCAACGGCGAAAAACGCGAAGAGCCGAAAGGCGAAAAACAACGCAAGGTGCAGGAAAAGGAAAGGTCTGAGATGACAAAAAGGGAAGTGGAACAAAGGCGAACGATGAAGGAGAACGCCCTCTATGACGAACTCGAAATTCTCTTGCCCGAAGAAGAAGAGGAAATGGAGAAAGAAGACCCGACACGCCAGGTTTTCGGACGAAACATCTTCAACAACAAACAACTCTCTTTTGAGCCCAACATGAACATTGCCACGCCGCAGGACTATCGCCTCGGCCCGGGCGACGCAGTCTTTGTGGACATTTGGGGAGCCTCCCAACAACGAATCGAAAGCACGGTCACGCCAGACGGAACGATTGACATCACCAACTACGGCCCCGTCTCCGTGGACGGATTGACCGTTGCACAAGCCAACGCCAAACTCCGCAGCACCGTGGGGGCACGCTACGGCGGTTCGCAAATCAGACTCACCGTCGGACAAACCAAAACCATCACCGTGGACGTGATGGGAGAAGTCAAAGTGCCCGGCACCTACACGCTCTCTGCCTTTGCCACCGTCTTCAACGCTCTCTACATGGCGGGAGGAACCAACGAAATCGGTACGCTGAGAAACATCCGCATCTATCGCAAAGGAAAACTCATTTCAACCTGCGACATCTATGACTACATCCTCAACGGGAACATGAAAGGCAACGTTCGACTCACCTCTGGCGACGTCATCATCGTTGAGCCATACGAGTGTCTCGTGCAAGTCACCGGTAAGGTCAAACGCCCGATGTTCTACGAGATGAAAAGCAAAGAGAGCGTCGGCACACTCATCAAATATGCCGGAGGCTTCACCGGAGACGCCTACCGCGGCAGCGTGAGACTCATCCGCCGCGCTGGGGACATGCTCACCGTCCACACGGTTGACGAATTTGAGCGCAACAACTTTCAACTCTGTGATGGCGACAGCCTGGCGGTGGACAGTGTGCTGAACCGCTTCAAAAACATGGTTGAAGCGAAAGGTGCCTTGAAACGCCCGGGAATGTATCAGATGGACGGGAACATCACCACCGTTCGCCAACTCATTGAAAGCGCAGGCGGTCTGACTGAGGATGCTTTCAGCGCGCACGCCATGATTCACCGCATGAAAGAAGACCGAACCCTTGAGGTCATTCAACTTGACGCGACAGGCATCATGAACCACTCCGTTGCAGACATCGCACTCAAAAACGAAGACGTGTTGTTCATCCCTTCCCGAAAATTGGCACAGGGTGAAAAAGTCTTGACCATCAAAGGCGAGGTGAACTATCCCGGAGAATATGAGTTTGCCGAACACACCACCCTTGAAAGTTTCATCCTTCAAGCCGGAGGTCTCAAGGATGCCGCCTCACTGGTAAAAGTAGATGTGTCTCGTCGCATTCGCAACAAAGTTGCCACATCTTCCTCGTCAAAAGTGGCTGAGACCTATAGTTTCAAACTTAAAGAAGGCTTCGTGGTGGACGGTACACCCGGCTTTGAACTGGAACCTTTTGACGAAGTCTTTGTGAGACGCTCGCCGGGCTACGTGGAGCAAGAACACGTCCATGTGCGCGGCGAAGTCAATTTCACCGGGGCCTATGTTCTCACCTCGAAAGGCATGCGTCTGAGTGATTTGGTGAAGGCTGCGGGCGGACTGACGCAGGAGGCCTACGCCATGGGCGCTCATTTGGAACGCAAACTGACGCCGGGAGAAAAAGCAAAGCAACTCAACATGCTGAAGTTCGCCCTCAGCGGAGACTCCGTCGATATGAAAAAACTTGAAATCGGTGACACCCGAACCATGGGCATCAATTTGGAAGAAGCACTCAAACATCCCGGCTCTGACCGCTATGACCTCGTGCTGCAAGACAACGACGTCCTCATCATCCCTCAGTTCAACAACACGGTTTCCATCAACGGAGAAGTGATGTATCCCAACACGGTGGCTTATGCTGAAGGAATGAAACTCAGTTACTATATCAACCAAGCCGGCGGCTTTGGACAGAATGCCAAAAAACGAGACGTCTATGCCGTGAACATGAACGGGACGGTGACGAAGGTGAAGAGCGCGAAGGACATTCACCCCGGCTGCAACCTGATTGTCCCTGCCCGCAAAAAACGCAAAGGTATCACCTTCTCTGAAATTCTTCAACTCGGCACCATCATGAGTTCCTTGGGTCTCATCATCTCCACCATTCTCAAGAATTGATGGGCTGAAAGTTTATTCTCCAAACCACGTGAACATGTCTGAAACCACAGTAACTGCCGCCACAAAGAAAGAAGAGAGCGGTTCCCTGACAAAAAAAGAAATACGGCTTGACCTCCTTTTCGGAAGTCTTTGGCGAAACAAAAAGAAATATGTGCTGCCGCTCGTCATCACATTCGTGGTGACAAGTCTGCTCGTCGTTTGCATCCCGCGCTACTATACCGTCAAAGTCACCCTCGCTCCCGAAGCGTCCATCGGCGGAGGCGAAAACGGACTCAGCAGTCTGGCGAACATGGCGGGCATCAATCTTTCCACAATGAATTCCAGCGATGCCATCATTCCCATGTTCTATCCTGACGTCATGTCCAGCACAGACTTTGTCGTACCTCTGCTCGCAGAAAAGGTGAAAACTGCCGACGGCGAGTTTGAAGGAACCGTCGCAGACTATCTGGCAAAACATCAGAAAGCGGCGTGGTGGAACCTCGCCCTCGGATGGGTCGTGAACAAACTCAAACCTGCTGAAGACGCACCCGTCGGAAAGCCCAAACCGCTCTGGGATGTCAATCCCAAAGCCCTCACCAAACGCCAGGAACGAATGGTGGAAGGACTCGCTCGCTCCGTAGGAAGCGTCGTGGACAAAAAGACTGACGTCATCACTATCTCCGCCACGGCACAAGACCCTCAAGTCGCTGCCCAACTTGCAGAAATTGCCACCACCCACCTTCAAGAGTTCATCATCACCTATCGAACCAAGAAGGCGAAGAATGACCTTGAGCACTATCAGCAACTCTATCGCGAGGCTGAGACGGAATACCATAAAACACAAAGGGAATATGCTGCCTACGCTGACTCCCATCAGGACGTCGTGCAATCCTCTTTCCGCATGAAAGAACAAGCCTTGGAGAACGAACTTCAACTCGCGTTCAATCAATACAGCCAACTCAAGCAGCAGGTTCAACTTTCTGAAGCCAAAGTCATGGAACGCACGCCGGCTTTCACCGTCATTCAGAATGCCACCGTTCCCACGCGTCCCTCCGGTCCAAAGCGAATGTTCACCGTCTTGGCTTTCCTCGTGCTCTGTTTCTTGGGAACGTCGGTTTGGATTTTGGTGAAAGACCCGCAAGTGAAGTTCTGATTTTCGCCCTCCGCGGCGCGTTGGTCTCATGCTGTTTCTCCTTCTCGTTCTCTCGCTTTTCTCGCTTGTCGCCGCCTTTGCTTTTCTGGAGCAAAGCAAGGACAAGTTCACGCTCTATTGCTATCTTGGCGTTGGGGCGGCGCTTTTCTTGTTGGCATCATTCAAACCGGTGGAGGCTGTGGCGGATGCAGAGAACTATCTCTACATGGCGGAGGGCGGGTCTGACGAGTTGTTGGTTGAACCGAGTTTTCTGGTCATCTCTTCCATCGCGGAAAACTTCTTTGGGTCCACCTATTTCCTTTTCTTCCTCTATTCGTTGATTGCCATTCCGCTGAAACTTTGGACCATCTCCCGTTTGAGCCAGACTTGGTTTTTCTCCCTGCTCTTTTGGCTGAGCCATTTTTTCATCATGCATGACCTGACTCAGATTCGTGCTTCAGCCGCCGTGGCGTTCTTTTTGTTCGGATTGTATTTCCTCACCCAACGGCGTCGCGTCGCCTTCCTCCTTTGTGCATGCGCCGCGAGCGTGTTCCACATCTCAGCCATCATTCTTTTTCCCTTGGTTCTCCTTGGCAACGCCCCGCTCTCCAGTCGTTGGAAACTCTTTTTGGCAATTGCGCCGATGATTGGCTATGCAATGGCAATCGCCAAGTTCAACTTCATGACCACCATTCCGATTCCCTACATTCAAGAGAAAGTGGAAATCTATGAAGCGGCGCGCGACACGGGGATTATGGACAGTGACCAGATTAACATCTTCAACGCCGTGGTCATGGTGAAGTTGTTGGCATACTATCTTCTGCTTTGGAAATATGAGGTAGTCCGCGAGCGAGGCTCTGAAATCTCTCTGTGGCTGAAAATTCAAGCACTTTCCATCGTCTGCTACACTGCTTTTTCTTTCCTTCCCGCGCTCTCAGTTCGCACCAGCGAACTTTACGGCGTGGTGGAAATCCTTCTTTTCCCTGCTTTGATTTACATCGTTCGCCCGCAGTGGGCAGGCAAACTGCTTGCCATTTGCTTCGCCTCGGGCGTCATCTTGCTGGACATTTTCTACACTCATCTCATCAAACTATAAAAGTTCCGAACGACGAACTCTGAATCTCAAAAAAACGCCACCCGAAAGACAAATGAAAAAGATTCTTCCCGTCATCGTGCTCTACAAGATTCGCCTCTCTGATGCCGCATCTTTCCGTACCCTGCTTCAGCAGCACGGAGTGGAGGAGTTTGTCGTCTATGACAACTCTCCCGCAGACTTTACGCAGGAAGACGTGGAGCGGAATCACCCGAAGGCTGTCTATGTTCGCGATGTGCTGAACAGTGGCTTGCCCAAAGCCTACAATCTCGCCGCTGAGGTGGCGCAACAGCGCGGTTTCTCCCGTCTGCTCTTACTTGACCAAGACACTGAATTCCCGCCGGAAGCGTGGCGTCTCTATCACGAACATGCTGATTTCTCCGGCATCACGGCACCTCGGGTGGTTTCCATCGCAGGCGTTGCGTTTAGTCCCTATTGTCCCTCGCTGCTGCATCGCTCTCCCAAAGGCGCATTCAGCGGGTTCACCTCACTGCGTCGGATGCTGGTCATCAACAGCGGAATGTCCGTGCCGGTCAGTCTTTTCCTCCGTGTGGATGGATATGATGAACGCGTTTTTCTCGATTTTGCAGACTTTGAGTTTCAAAAGAAGTTGCGTGGTGAGAACGACGCTTTGTGCATTCTTCCTTTCGCCGCTGTGCAGGACTGCTCCGACGATTGTCGCGAAAAAGAGAAAGTCATGAAGCGGTTTAAAATCTACCTCCGATGTGCGCAACATTGCCGCCAAACGACTTGGGGCGAAAAAGTTTCGCTGCGTTTCCGTGTTCTGCGTCACACGCTCTCCCTTTCTTTGCGCACACGCAGTTTTTCTTTTCTTCTCTTGTACTTGAAAACTCCTCTTTCAGCCCAATGATTTCAGTTTGCATTGCCACCTATAACGGAGAGCCCTTCATTGCAGCGCAGTTGGAAAGCATCGTTGCGCAGCTCTCGCCGGAAGACGAAATCATCATCTCCGACGACGGCTCGACCGACCGAACGCTTGAAGTGGTTCAGGCACTCGACTTTCCTTGTGTGAGGATTCTGCATCACGAAGGCGAGCACGGCTATGTCAGCAACTTTGAGAACGCCCTTCGGGCGGCGCGTGGCGACGTCATCTTCCTCTCCGACCAAGACGACCTTTGGAAACCCGGGAAAGTGGAACGATGCTGCGAAGCACTGAAAGAAGTTGATTTGGTCGTCTCGGACGCCTGTCTGACCGATGCCGACGGCAAGGAAATCGCTCCTTCCTTCTTTGCGTTGCGCAAACCTAAACAAGGGTTGGCTGGTAATCTTGTGAAGTTTGGCTACTTGGGCTGTTGCATGGCTTTCCGCCGCCACGTGCTCACAAAAGCACTGCCATTCCCTCCCAATCGTAAATTCTGCACCCACGACAACTGGCTGATGCTCGTGGCAGAGGCTTTCTTCAAGACTCGTGTGCTCAACGAGCCGCTTGTGGCTTATCGCCGTCACACCGAGAACGCCTCACTCGGCAGCGAAAACGCTCACCGCTCCGCCCTGCACCGCATCTCCTATCGTCTCTACCTCCTTTCCCACCTTTTGCGTCGCTGTGGACGTTGAGGCGCGGTTCAATTTGAGCGAATGGGGAATGCCACTCTAACCTTCGTCAAAACAGCGGCGTTCGCGAACGGCATGGCGACACTTTTCCCCTAGGATTTTTCACTCCTGCGCGCCGACTCGTCACTTACCGCCGTGCCGCGGTAAGTGACGAGTCTTAAGAAAAAACACCAAGCCCAAGCCTACAAAGTCCAAAGCCTACAAAAAACTCAGCCAATGCCCCAGTCAATGCCACTCCCCTGCCCCGTCAAAGAGAGGTTTCGACCTGAAAATGCCGATGACTTCTTTCGCACCGCACAAGCGGCACTGAAAGCGGCGCCAAACGCGGAGGAGGTCTATCGAAGAGCCAACGCGCTCTTCAAACGCGTCTTGAACGCACTGACCACCGACTCGGGACTGAACCTCACCGGACCCTTTGCACAGATGGACTATCTGCTCAAAGAGCACCGAGCAAGCGCCACCATGGTCAAGGCAATGAACGAGACGCGGGGACGTTTCCGACATCACGCCGAACTCTCCGCCGAGGAGCGACAACGCCACGCCCTGCCCGACTTGGCGCGCCTCTGCCGCTTCCTGAGTTTCCTTTTCAACACCCCCGTGCCGCAGGAACTGGCGGAGCAACTGCCGCCGGAGGAGCAAACACACAGTGGACGGCAGGTCATCGGCGACTGCCTGCGCATGGTGGTGGAGGGATGGGACAGCACGAAAATCCTTGGACGCGAAGAGAAACACGGCACACCGCTGACGCTCCTCCTCGCTCCCACGGACGAGCAAGGTGCAGAAGAAGGTGATAAGGACGAAGCAGGAAAAAGTGCCTTTGCCACAGGCGAGGCAAGAGACCGCTCTTACCTCCTGCCACTGCTGCACAAAGGCACGCAACTGAATCTGGTGCGCCCGAGACAGTCACGAGGAGGCGTGGAAGCGGAGTGGGTCATCTTTGAGCCTGACCTTCTCGTGGACATCACCGCCATCGCCCGTTGCTTCACTCCCTATGCCGAATCGGCACGCGTGCAACTGCTGAACAAACTGAAACCCGCCGCCTCCTCCGAAGCCATTCTGATGGGTAATCTGGCGGGACAGTTGCTGGATGAAACGGTACACGACGAGACGGAGCGCCCTTACGCCGACAGCGTGGGGGATTTCTTTCGCCACCATGCCCTCTCGCTCGCCACAACCGACATCTCGCCCAACTTCCACCGCGAGGCACAGGCGCAGAAGCAGCACATTGCGAAAGCATTCCGCGAAACGCTGCCCCAAGCGCTGGCGCGCTTTGACACGCAAAACGGACTGGTCGAACCATCCTTCTTCTCGGAAATGCTCGGCATTCAAGGGCGTATGGACTATTTGCAACAGGACATGAAAGTGCTCGTGGAACAAAAGGCGGGGAAGGGCAACTTCCCTTACGACCTCTTCAAAGTGCCACGTCACAAGGAGGAGCACTATGTGCAACTCCTGCTCTACATGGCACAGCTGCGCTACAACTTCCGCGAGACCTACGAAGCAAACCGAAAGGAACTCCACGCTTTCCTCCTCTACTCAAAATATGAAGAACCGCTGGTCGGCTTGGGCTTCGCGCCGGACTTGCTCTTCCGTGCGCTGAAACTGCGCAACGAGCTGGCACACCAAGAAATGGAACTGGCACAGCCGGACGGTTTCCGCGTGCTGGAGCACTTGCAGGCGGAGGACTTCAACGAGAAACACACGCAGTCAAAACTCTGGGAAGCCTATCTCAAACCTCAAATCAACAGTCTCCTTGCTGCCTCACGGGAGGCAGACGAGACGGAGCGGACATATTGCCTCCGCTTTCTTTCCTTCATCGCCCGCGAACATCTCGTTGCGAAACTCGGCACGCAAACCAAAGAGAACTCGGGCTTCGCGGCGAAATGGCACGACTCGGCGGAGGAAAAACGCGAGGCTGGCAACCTGTTTGACACGCTCACACCGGAAGCGCCGGCGGAAGGGACGGTGGAGACGGTGCGCTTCCTGCTGCCCGAGACACAGGCGCAGCGGGTGACGAACTTCAGAACGGGAGACATCGTGCTGCTCTACGCCTACCCGATAGGCACTGAACCGGACGTGCGACGCACGATTGCCTATCGTGGCTCGCTCGAGGAAATCACGGATGCGCACCTGCTGATTCGACTTCGCGCTCCACAAACCGACCCACGCATCTTCGCGCCCAATGAGAAAATGCACTGGGCGGTGGAACCGGACTTGATGGACTCTTCGTTTGCCCCACTCTATCGTGGAATCTGGAGTTTTCTCTCGGCGCCGAAGTCGCGCCGCGACCTCTGTCTGCTGAAACGAGCACCGGAGACCGACACCACACAACGGCTGAACGGCGACTATGGCGCCTTCAACGAACTGGCTCTGCGGGTGAAGCAGGCTCGCGACCTCTTCCTCATTGTGGGACCGCCGGGCACGGGGAAGACCTCCTTCGGACTCCTGACAACGGTGAAAGAGGAACTGACCGAGCCGACGGCGACGGTGTTGCTCACGGCATACACCAACCGGGCGGTGGACGAAATCTGCAGTAAACTCTGCGCCGAGCAGATTCCGTTCGTCAGATTGGGCGGGGGACTGCGCTGCGCCGAGCCCTATCGCCCCTATCTCCTCAAAGAACAACTGAAGGATGTGAAAAGTTTGGACGCACTGAAAGAGCGGCTGGAAGCAACGCGCGTCTTTGTCGGCACTGTCTCCATGCTGAACGGTGCGACGGAACTTTTCTCACTGAAATCTTTTTCGTTGGCGGTCATTGACGAGGCGTCACAGATTCTGGAGCCGCAGCTGGCGGGACTGATGAGCGCAACCCACGGCGTGCTCCCCGCCATCCGCAAGTTCGTCATGATTGGCGACCACAAACAGTTGCCGGCGGTGGTGGGACAGACGCCGGAGCAGTCAAAGGTCGAGGAAGCGTGTCTCCACAAAATTCTGCTGACGGACTGCCGCCTCTCGCTCTTTGAAAGATTCTTGAAGAAATATGGCGAAGACCCAACGATTGCCTACATGCTGACGCGGCAGGGACGAATGCACCCGGAGATTGCAGACTTCCCGAACCACTTCTTCTATCAAGACCGTCTCCGCGACGCACAACGCCCACACCAGCTGAGCCACCTACCTCGGCAGGCGAAGGAGCAGGACGCGGTGACACGGATTCTGAAAACGCAACGAACGGCTTTCTTTGCGGTACGACCGAAGGAAGAAGGAACGTCGGACAAAGTGAACGAAACGGAAGCGGAGATGATTGCAGCGACCATTGCCCGCATCTTTCAACTGGAAAAGGAGAACTTCAACGCGGAACAAACGGTTGGAGTCATCGTCCCCTATCGCAGCCAGATTGCTGCCGTCAGCACCGCCATCGCCCGCCACGGGCTTGACCCGAAGAGCGTCACCATTGACACGGTGGAGCGATTCCAAGGGTCACAGCGGAAATACATTCTCTACAGCTTCACCGTGCAGAAGTACTATCAGCTGGACTTCCTGACCAACAACGTTTTCTTTGACACGGACGGCAGTCTGATTGACCGAAAGTTGAACGTGGCAATGACACGTGCCGAGGAGCATCTGCTGCTCTTCGGAAATCCTGAGCTTCTGGCGAAAGCATACATTTTCTATCATCTTCTGGACTATCTCCGCGGACGAAACGCCCTTTACGAACTGTCCCCGGAAGAGTTTAAGGCGTCACCTCCTATCTCCTGACCCTTTGTCCCCACCTATCATTCATCCGTAATTCATAAAACGCCCCTATAATACTGACGTTTTTGCCAAACAGTTTTAAAAATCAACGTGTTTTCCCCACAGAATGAAAATTGTGCGTATTTTTGCATCTTGTAAAAAGCACGTTGAACAAATGAACCGAATGAAAAAGCATCCGCTTTCCTTTCTTTTGACACTTCTGGCGACGCTGACGATGAGCCTCCAACTCACCTCGTGTTTGTCAGACGACACCACCGCACCGACCGCCTCCGACAGAGACTGTCTCGTCAGCAACGTGGTGCTCGGGACGCTCAACCGAGAAATGCACACGCTCAACAGCGCCGGCGAGGATAGCACCTATATCATCACCGTGAAGGGAAGCATGTATCCCATGGCCATCGACCAAGTGAAGAACGAAATTTGGAACGTGGACTCGCTGCCCGTGGGAACCGACATCACCAAGGTGACGTTCGCCATATTCAACGTACCCGGTCCCTGTCTGATTGACAAACATCACGAAGAAGGCGACACCATCTTCGCCATCGCCGACAGCACGGACTTCACGAGAGAAAGAACCATCACTGTCTATAGCAGCGATGCCGTTTATTCCAGGAAATACACGCTACAACTTCGCGTTCACAAAGAAGAAGCAGACTCTTTGGTCTGGCACCATGAAGCCGAAAAGGTGAACGCGCTCAAAGAAGCACAGGAATGTCATCCGTTCTTCGTGGAGAACACATTATATTTATATTATAGGACTACTGACGGCAGCACCAAGGTCATCGTCACCGACCGCACCGACCCGAACCTCACCGCTCCCGAAACGGTGCAGCCCTTCGGTACGGCAGCGATTGACGTCCGCTCCGTCACCGTTCACGGCGGACGATTCTTTGCCGTGGCAGAGGGACGCCCCGTCGTCTCCGACAACGGGAAAGACGGCTGGACAGACCTGAACGCTGATGCCCAAGCCGCCTTCATCTTTGCTGCTGCAGGCGACAGTCTCTATGCTCTCTCCGCAGACTACCGCCGCATCGTGGCGTCTGCCAACGGAACCGAATGGAAGGAAAGCTACGTTGATCTGCCCGACTCCCTGCCACAGAAGAACGTGGCAGCAGTGCTCTGCGCCTCCCGCCTCAACGAAAACGCACAAAGCCTGCTCCTCACCGGACTCGCTCCGATGAAAGGGAAAAACGACGAAACCATTTGGGCTTCCAGAATCTGGAAACGTGACCTGGACAACAGCGGCATCTACTCCACTCCTTGGATGCTTCTTCCACAGACCACAGAACTCGGCGACTACGCGTTCCCGAATCTGAACTCTCCCACCATGATTTCTTACGACCACGCCGCCCACCTGCTCGGCATCGACGGCGAGGGCAACCTGACACCGTGCTACAGCAGCGCGGACAACGGTCGCACCTGGTCTCCCGGAAACCTGCGCTTCCCCGTTCAAAGCGGTGTGCGCGCTGTCAGCATGACGGTCGATGCCGACCAATATGTCTGGATTTTCTGCGCCGGAAGCGGTGACGTGTGGCGCGGCAGAATCAACCGCTTGGGATGGAAAGAAGAACCCACTGAATTTCACAGTCCGAAAAGACAATGAAACGCCTCATCCTTCGACTGCTGCTGCTCGGCGGATGTCTGCTCTCTCTGCTCCGCAGTGCCGCACAAGAAGAACAACCCGTCTATCGCTTGGAACTGGGCGTCGGCTTGGGCGCGGGTTTTCCCGTCACGGACGTGAAGGACAAACCCAACTTGGACGCCGCCCTGTTGGCACGCTTCCCGCTGAACCCGAGAATGGCCATCAAAACGACCTTCTCCTACGTCGGCATGAAAGGCAGCACGGACGGAATGAAAGCCTTCCTTCCTGCCGACCCTTCGCAGAGCGGAACGGAAAGATTGAAATATGAGGTGAACGACGCCATCTTCGACCTCAACGGGATGTATGAACTCCACTTCCTGCCCTACGGCTACGAGAGAGGTTACCAAGGCTACTGCCGGCTGGTGCCCTACATCCAAATCGGACTCGGAGTGAGCTACGGCAAAGCGGGCAAAGCGTTCACGATGAACCTCCCCGTCGGCATTGGAGCAAAATATAAAATCGGACCGCGATTGAACCTCGGGCTGGACGGCATCGCCCACTTCACCCTCTCCGACAAACTCGACGGACTGGAAGCACCACTCGGCATCAAATCTTCCATGTTCCGCAACAAAGACCACTACGTCACCCTCCTGCTGACCCTCACCTACGACCTCAACCCGCGGTGTCCCACCTGCAATAAATATTAAACCCAAAAGAAGCGGCATCCTCAACCGCAGCGACGCCGCACAAATCACACGACAATGAACAAACCTTGCCACACAGTCGCATCACACCTCCCGAAGCACATTGCCATCATCATGGACGGTAACGGAAGATGGGCAAAAGCACGCGGACTCGACCGAAGCATGGGACACCAGCAAGGCGTCGTGGCGGTGCGTGAAATCACAACCGCATGCTCCAACCTCGGCATTGACTTCCTCACGCTCTACACCTTCTCCACTGAGAACTGGAACCGCCCCGAAGCAGAAGTGGCAGCACTCATGTCGCTCATCCTCACCTCACTTGAAGAAGAACTCTTCATGAAGAACAACGTGAGACTCCGCATCATCGGCGAACTCAGCAGAGTCCCCGACATCGTCAAAACATCCATCCGCGGACTGGAAGAAAGAACTGCCAAAAACACGGGACTGACGATGGTCATCGCTCTCAGCTACAGCTCACGGATGGAACTCACGGACACCATGCAACGAATTGCACAGAAAGTGGCAGACGGAGAAATCAAACCGGAGGACATCACGGAAGAAACCATCTCCCAAAACCTCTTCACCTCCTTCATGCCGGACCCTGACCTGCTCATCAGAACCGGAGGGGAAATCCGGCTGAGCAACTACCTCCTCTGGCAAAGTGCCTACACCGAACTCTACTTCTGCGACACCTTCTGGCCTGACTTCCACGAAGAAGACCTGATGAAAGCCATCGAATGCTTCCAACAAAGAGAAAGACGCTACGGAAAAACTAGCGAACAGGTCACCGAAGACAATAGCAAACAGAACTAAAAAACAAGACGAATCATTCAGTCCCTCCTTATTATATATATATGAAATACTGCACGCGAATCCTGCTCCTCTCACTCTTCCTCCTGCTCTCAGCACAGGCAAAAGCGCAGTCAGAACAAGTCCGAGTCAAACCGGACATCAGCTACACTGCCAACCACCAAAGCTACATCTTGGGGGGACTGACCGTCAACGACATCAAAGGATACGACCAAGAATATCTCCTCAACATCTCCGGACTGGAAGTCGGACAAGCCTACGAGATTCCCGGACCGGACATCAGTGAGGCAATCCAAAAATATTGGGCACAGAAACTCTTCTCCAACGTGCAAATCACGGCAGACAGCATCGTCGGAAACCAAATCTTCCTGCACATCGAACTCACCGCACAGCCGCGCATCTCAGCCATCAACTACAATGGCGTCAAAAAGAGCGAAAGAGAAGACTGCGAAAAAATGATTGGACTACAAACCGGAAGTCAAATCAACACAGACATCATCAACCGCGCGAAATACTACATCAAAAAACACTTTGAAGACAAAGGATTTAACAACTGCGAAGTTGAAATCATGCAGCGCGAAGACGTCACCGGAGACAACAAAGTCATCGTGGACATCAACATCAACAAAAACGAGAAAATCAAAATCCACCGCATTCACATCACAGGACTCGACGACAAAAAGGAAAGAATCAAGGTGAAGAAAGCGATGAAGAAGACAAGAGAACACAAACTCTACAACTTCTTCCGCTCCAAAAAATACGTTCCCGAAAAATTTGAGGAAGACAAAGCCAACACCATCGAAAAACTTAACGGATGGGGCTTCCGCGATGCGCTCCTCGTCGCAGACAGCGTCGTCAACATCGATGAAAAACACGTGGACATCTATCTCCACTACTATCAAGGAAAAAAATACTACCTCCGAAACGTCTCCTGGGTCGGCAACACTGTCTATACGTCTGACCTCATGGAACGAATCCTGAAAATGCAAAAGGGAGACGTCTATGACATGAACCTCCTCAACAAACGACTCCGCGACGAAGATGACGCCGTGGCAAACCTCTACTACAACAACGGCTACGTCTTCTCCAGCGTGAATCCGGTCGAAATCAACATCGACAACGACTCCATCGACCTCGAAATTCGAATCAACGAAGGAAGACAAGCCACCTTCAACCACGTGCGCATCGCCGGAAATGACCGCGTCTATGAAAACGTCATCCGACGCGAACTCCGAACCAAACCGGGCGACCTCTTCTCCATGGATGCCATCAAACGCTCCGTGCAAGACCTCGCACAAATGAACCAGTTCGACCCCGAAGCACTGCAGGCAGAACTCGGAAAGAACATCAAACCGGATCCCGAAACAGGAACCGTTGATATCACCTATCCTCTCACCTCCAAAGGCGGCGACCAAATCGAACTCTCAGCCGGATGGGGACAAACAGGCATCATCGGACGCGTCGGACTCAAATTCACCAACTTCTCCGTGCAAGACCTCTTCCGAAAAGGATACAAACGAGCCGGATTCATCCCGCAAGGAGACGGACAAACCGTGCAACTGCAAATCCAAACAAACGGTACGTACTATCAAAACTACTCCTTCTCCTTCCTCGAACCCTGGCTCGGAGGAAAAAGACCGAACCAGCTCTCCTTCTCTGTTTTCTATTCCAAACAGACGGACGTGAACTCAAACTACTATAACTCAAACTACTATAACAACTATTATAACTATCTCTACGGCACGGGAAGCAGTTCCAACTACTACACCGACGCCTACGACCCTGACAAATATTGCCAAACACTCGGATTCAGCGTAGGGTTTGGAAAACGTCTCCGCTGGCCCGATGACTACTTCACCTTCCTGCTTGAACTGCGCTACGTTCGCTACATGCTGAAGTCCTGGCAGTACTTCCTCATCACCGACGGAAACTGCAACAACATCAACCTCTCCCTCTCACTGCAACGAAACTCCACCGACCACCCGTTCTATCCGAGACACGGCTCCGAGTTCCTCTTCGAGGTCATGGCGACACCACCCTACTCCCTCTGGGATGGAAAAGACTATCGAAACCTCGCCAACAACTATCAAAGCGCCACCTATCAGAAAGAAGCAAAGGAGAAATATCGCTGGATTGAATACCACAAATGGAAATTCAAATTCCGCTCCTTCACCGCCCTCAGCTCAGCCGTCAAAGCACCCGTGCTCATGACACGACTCGAGTTCGGAATCCTCGGCGCCTACAACCGCTACAAAAAATCTCCCTTTGAAACCTACTATGTCGGAGGAGACGGCATGTCAGGCTACTCCACCGGCTACGCCACTGAAACCATCGGACTCCGCGGCTACGACAACGGCTCACTCGCCGGCAACACCACCAGCGACGCCTACGCCTACTCACGCATGACCCTCGAACTGCGCTACCCGCTCATGCTCGAAACATCCACCTCCGTCTTCGCCCTCGCCTTCATCGAAGGAGGTAACGCTTGGACAAACGTCAACAAATTCAACCCATTCGACATGAAACGCTCCGCCGGAGTCGGCGTCAGAGTGCTCCTCCCCATGGTCGGATTGCTCGGAATCGACTGGGCATACGGCTTCCAGAAACGATTCAACGGAACAACTGCCGGAGGCTCGCAGTTCCACTTCATCATCGGACAGGAATTCTAAGATTCATCTACCCTCAAAGCAAACGGGCAAACGCCCACAGAACTAACGAACAAAAAATTATGATTAAGAAAATCCTCATCGCCCTGACGCTCCTCGCCTCTGCCACGCAGATGCAGGCTCAAAAGTTTGCGCTCATTGACTTGGAATACATCCTCTCCAACATCCCCGCCTACGAAAGAGCCAACGAACAACTCAACCAAACCTCAAAAGCCTGGCAAAACGAAATCGAAGCCATCAGCAACGAAGCCGCTACGCTCTACAAAAACTATCAAAACGAAAGCGTCTTCCTCAGCGAAGCACAAAAAAAAGAACGCGAACAAGCCATCGTCGATAAAGAAAAAGAAGCCGCAGACCTCAAAAAGAAATACTTCGGTCCCGAAGGAGAACTCTTCAAAAAAAGACAAAGCCTAGTCGCACCCATCCACGACGAAATCTACAACGCCGTGAAAGCCATCGCACAAGCACGAAACTTCCAACTCATCCTCGACCGAGCATCCGACTCTGCCATCATTTTTGCATCTCCGGCAATAGATATTAGTAACGAAGTACTTGCAAAACTTGGCTATTCAAAATAAATAGCCTACCTTTGCAGCGTCTAAAAAGATATAAAGGTTGGGAAGACAACAAGCAAAAGCCTTGAAATCAAAGCAAAAACTTGGAAGCAACCGCCTTCTTCACTCAAAAAACAGACAACCAAAAACAATGAAAAAGCTCCTCCTCATTCTGCTCATGGCAGCACCACTGAGCCTCTTCGCTCAAAAATTTGCACACTTTGACTACACAAGCGTCATGCAAAACCTGCCCGAGTATAAAGCTGTCAGCACCGAACTGGAAACTCTCTACAAAAAGTACCAGACCGAGCTCGAGAGCATGAAAAAAGAACTCCAAACAAAAGCTGAAAAATACGCCAAAGAAGACACCGATTCAACGCCCGACAACATCAAAGAGCGCCACAATCAGGAACTTCAGGACATGTATCAAAGACTTCAGCAAGCGCAAGAAGACAACACCCAGGCTTTTCAAAAAGCACAGGAAACCAAAATGCAGCCTGTTACACAAAAAGTGCTTGACGCTGTCAATGCCGTTGCAAAAGAAGGACAGTACGTTTACGTCATGGACAAAAACGCTTCACAAGCTGCAGGCATCATTATCAACGAAGCAATCAGCACTGACATCACTGCGCAAATCAAAGCAAAACTCGGCATTCAATAGATCCTAGGAAATTAATCTCGTACATACTATCCATTCATTTTCCTCTATTCTTAATTAGATGCATCGACCGGCACATAGGCTGTGAAGCCAGTGTGCCGTTTTTATTTCCAACAAACAAAAAGAATAATTCGCGGGAAACAAAAGAAATCGGAACCCGAAAAACATAACTGAAACTTTTCACTAAGTAATATGAAAATAATAAGTTGCGTCAGATTTGAATGACATTTTCGAGGTCAGATTTTCACCCGAAGAAGGAGCATAGCCGTAGCTATGTGACTGATGAGGGAGGAAATATGGACCGAAAAGATTTTCAAAGATGATGCAGGTTATTTTTTGAGGATTACTAAAGTTCCTCGAAACAAAAACTTCCGAACATGATTTCTCTCCACGACATCCACAAATCTTTCGCTCACCTTGAAGTGCTCAAAGGCGTCAATCTCGAAATCCAACCCCGAGAAGTGGTCAGCATCGTTGGTCCCAGCGGAGCAGGAAAAACAACCCTGCTTCAAATCATGGGAACGCTCCTCAAACCCGATGCCGGAAGCCTGGAAATTGCAGGCGAAAACGTCCTCGCACTCTCCGGGAACAAACTCGCACGCTTTCGCTGCCGACACATTGGTTTCGTCTTCCAGTTCCACCAACTGCTTCCGGAGTTCACCGCTCTGGAGAACGTCATCATTCCCGCGCTCATTGACCACACGCCCAAATCAAAAGCCGTGGCAAGAGCCAAAGAACTGCTGGACTTCCTCGGACTCGCCGACCGCGCAGACCATAAACCCTCGCAACTCTCCGGAGGCGAGAAACAACGCGTTGCCGTCGCCCGCGCCTTGATGAACACGCCCGACGTGATTCTCGCTGACGAACCTTCCGGCAGCCTCGACACCGCACACAAAGAGGAACTCCACAAACTTTTCTTCCGACTCCGAGACGAGTTCAACCAAACCCTCGTCATCGTGACACACGACGAGCAACTTGCCACGCTCACCGACCGAACCATCCATCTCTTGGACGGAAAACGCGTCGAACCGGAACAAAATCTCTCCTCCGACCCAACTTCAACCTCCACAAACTTGCAATGATTCATCTCGGCGACTACAACACCCTACGCATCAACCGCTTCACCGCTCACGGAGCCTATCTTGACGCTGGTGACCTCGGAGAAATCCTCCTTCCCGAAAAATATCTCACCCCGGAACTTCACGAAGGCGACGAAGTCAACGTATTTGTCTATCTGGACCAATCGGAGCGTTTGGTCGGCACCTTTGAAACACCGCTCGCCCGTGTCGGCGACTTCGCCTTTCTCCGAGTGGCTTGGGTGAACGAATATGGCGCGTTCCTTCACTGGGGACTCGTCAAAGACCTCTTCTGTCCCTTCCGCGAGCAGATGCCACCGATGCAAGAGGGAAAGTTCTACCTCGTCCACATCCACATCGACGAAGAAAGCCGACGCATCGTCGCCTCCGCCAAACTGGACCGCTATCTTGAACCCGCCCCCGAAGGAGCCTATTTCCCCGGCAAAGAAGTGGAGGTCATTGTCCGACAGCGTACTCCCCTCGGCCACAAAGTCATCGTGGAGAATCGCCATCCCGGTTTACTCTTCGCCGACGACAACGCGGAGGAGGATTTGCGCCCCGGCGAAGTGGTCAGTGCCACCGTCGTGAAAGTGCGCCCCGATGGCAAGGTTGACTTGTCGCTACGCCCCATCGGCATGAAGCGTTTCCGCGACTTTGCCCACGAGCTTCTCAACGCCTTGCGCGAAGCCGGCGGCAGCCTGCCCTTCACCGACGCCAGTGACCCCGACGCCATCCGCCGACGTTTCGGAGTCAGCAAAAAAACATTCAAACGCGCCGTCGGCACACTCTATCGCGAACGAAAGATTGCCATCGAGTCTGATTCGCTGCGTTTGCTGCCCGAAAAAAAGGTGTTCACGCGCTTTCGTAGAAAAAAATAAAGGATTAAGCAAAAATATTTATCTTTTCTTTGGACTTAATGTTCTACTTTGCTATATTTGCATCGCAAAACAAAAGATAAGGTCTCGCACTTTAGTGAAAGTTGCGTAAAACCTTAAAACTCCATTAGGATAGTTTTTTCATCTCTATATAAGTTCTGTGAGGCAGCCGTGCGTCGTGATGACGCGCGGCTGCCATTTTTGTGTGCAAATGCAGAAAGGCACACGCCAGCGCGAAGTCATGAAGGAATGTTTTGGCTGAGCCAAAGAGCAGAGTAAGCCTTGGTTTGAAAAACGACACAAACCCTACACAGCCTCGGAGCCGAAATCACCGCTGTGTAGGGTCTTGAAAAAGTGCGTTTCCATCCTACACTATACGTAAATAAAAGGGGAAATGAAAAAACTCTGCAAACTATACACAAATTCTACATTCAACCTTGCATCTTACTGATTTCCCACGCGTTACGAAATGTATAGTTTGTGTTCCAAACCCTGCACAAACCCTACACAAACCCTACATGGCAACCCTACACCCCCCCCACAAAGAACCTGCACAGGAACCCTGCACAGGACTCTGCACACGACTCTGCACACGAACCCTACATTTTGTTTTTTGAACATGAATAATGCAAATGGAGCAAGTGTGTTGTTTTTTGTGAGGGTGTGTCAAAATGCACATTTTGGCTTCACCCTCGAAGGTGCGTCAGAATGGCTAAGATGCAAGGCGCT
>NZ_JADYUH010000250.1 GCF_021531665.1 Prevotellamassilia timonensis | reverse complement strand
GTCCGGGGGCGTTGCCCCCGGTTACTCACAGTACAGCCTTCCAGGCTGGGTAGTCTTGCTATGCTGCTTCGTGTCTGGTTCAAAGCGACTTCGGTACAGCGGCTCCCGCCGCCATCTTCGCGGGCGTACAGCCCTCCAGGCTAATACTGAGGGTGTGGCACGCTGTCCGGGGGCGTTGCCCCCGGTTACTCACAGTACAGCCTTCCAGGCTGGGTA
>NZ_JADYUH010000249.1 GCF_021531665.1 Prevotellamassilia timonensis | reverse complement strand
CGCACAACTTGAAAAAGTAAGTAGGATTCGCGCGCAAACGCGCGTTTTCGCCTTTCAATCCTATACGGTTTTCAAGGGGGTCATACACTCTCGGCAAATCCTACACAAAACGGGTTTAAGATTTAATAATCAGCAGCGTTAGGTGTGTAGGGTTGGGTCGGCAAATCCTACATGAAAGCCTACATAGTGCAGGGTTTCGCGGCGGAGTATGTGGGGT
>NZ_JADYUH010000248.1 GCF_021531665.1 Prevotellamassilia timonensis | reverse complement strand
TAATTTTAACCGGGTGCGCTCCTAGTTTTTCCTAGGTGCGCTCCTAGTTTTTCCTAGGTGCGCTCCTAGTTTTAACCGGGTGCGCTCCTAGTTTTTCTTAGGTGCGCTCCTAGTTTTTCCTGGGTGCGCTCCTAGTTTTTCCCGGGTGCGCTCCCAGACCCCAATTTTAAAAGGGAAGTGAAGAGATAAGGGAGGAGTCGCGGCTCGCGCCGCCATC
>NZ_JADYUH010000247.1 GCF_021531665.1 Prevotellamassilia timonensis | reverse complement strand
ATCGCCTTGAAGAGAATGGCAGCCTTCTGAAAGTCCCCCTGTCGGGTTGCATCCATCGCAAGGCGATAAACAGAAATAAATCTTTTCCCGGCAGGAATCGCATCTTATCTGTGAATTCATCAAGTGCAAAGCCACAGCGACTGAGCCTCAGTAAGGCGGAGTAGGTGGCGAATTCATCGCACTACCATTGAACGGTTTATTTCTGTTTATCGCCTTGAAGA
>NZ_JADYUH010000246.1 GCF_021531665.1 Prevotellamassilia timonensis | reverse complement strand
CGAAACTTACAAAAGGGCGCGCTAAGAAACGAAAAGCGACCAAAACGTAAGCACTTTCTTTTGAACGTTCCTTTTCCCGTAATTTATAGAACATCCCTTAAGGAAGGAGCATAGCGGGCTATGTGACTGACGAAACTTACAAAAGGGCGCGATAAGAAACGAAAAGCGACCAAAACGTAAGCACTTTCTTTTGAACGTTCCTTATCCCGTAATTTATAGAACACC
>NZ_JADYUH010000245.1 GCF_021531665.1 Prevotellamassilia timonensis | reverse complement strand
AATCTTTCCTTGCAGCCTACTAACCCCGGGCTGCAGCCCGAGGTTACTCACAGTATAGCCTTCCAGGCTAAGAGACTTTTGCTGTCAACGGGCTGAAAGGCTAATTTTAACCGGGTGCGCTCCTAGTTTTTCTTAGGTGCGCTCCTAGTTTTAACTGGGTGCGCTCCCAGTTTTTCTTAGGTGCGCTCCTAGTTTTAACTGGGTGCGCTCCCAGTTTTTCTTAGGTGCGC
>NZ_JADYUH010000244.1 GCF_021531665.1 Prevotellamassilia timonensis | reverse complement strand
CCTCCCCGCCTGGGACGGTCGCGACCGCGTCGGAGAACTCGCGGCGCGTATCTCCTCGGATGAACTCTGGAACAAGGTGTTCCGCCGCTGGCTGCGCGGCGCGGTGAAGGGCTGGCTCGGCGAAGAAGAAAGCGCGGATGTGTATGATTGTCAGATTGCTCCGCTGCTGGTCAGCGAGCGTCAGGGACTCGGCAAGAGTACGTTC
The DNA here is from genome assembly GCF_021531665.1 of Prevotellamassilia timonensis. GTDB lineage: Bacteria > Bacteroidota > Bacteroidia > Bacteroidales > Bacteroidaceae > Alloprevotella. The sequence continues at coordinate 25 of NZ_JADYUH010000244.1, read as the reverse complement.
TGCCGCATGCTCCTGCCGAAGAAAC
>NZ_JADYUH010000243.1 GCF_021531665.1 Prevotellamassilia timonensis | reverse complement strand
AGTCCCGAAGTCCTATTTCTGAGGACTCCGGGATGATAAATTGTGCACTTTTGAGATTTAGCGGACAGCAATAGATTAATTAAAGTTTGATTCGGTCGGTATCGGGACACGTCAAAAATTCGTTTCGTTAGGAACGTATTGGTCATCAGCAGCTTGAAATTGGACATGGAATACTCCATGTGCCTTTCCTTCATCATGACCTTGGCCACGTTTAACGATGCGAATGATGCAT
>NZ_JADYUH010000242.1 GCF_021531665.1 Prevotellamassilia timonensis | reverse complement strand
TACTGCAACCCGAGGCACTTGCTCGTTGGTTGATGTGTGTACAATATGTCAAAGAACTCATTGGTGGAGAATATCGGAATCGAACCGATGACCTCTTGCATGCCATGCAAGCGCTCTAGCCAGCTGAGCTAATCCCCCATTATATATAAACTTATTTGTGAGAAATACGGGAGTGGAAAATCCCTTGTTTTGTCGTTTCTTGCCTTTAACAAGACTTTGGACGTCCGCTCCA
>NZ_JADYUH010000241.1 GCF_021531665.1 Prevotellamassilia timonensis | reverse complement strand
GCTCCAAAAACAAAACACCGGCACTGAATGTCGGCGTACGCTAACTATTTATTATTTTCATTATGGCAAACACCACCCTCAAAAAGCAGCAGGCATTTTCAAACCAGGAAGAAAATGCACACACCCCGTTTGAACTCTTTCAGCAGTTCATCTCCAACCCCAAGATGATGCAGATGTTCCTCTCGCCCAAAACGAGCGAAGCACTCAGCGTCCTCAGCGAGTTTTTCCAAAAC
>NZ_JADYUH010000024.1 GCF_021531665.1 Prevotellamassilia timonensis | reverse complement strand
GTAGGGTTTGTGTATAGTTTGTATAGTTTTTTGTTTTCCCCTTTTATTTACGTATAGTGTAGGGTTGAAACGCAGTTGCTTTAAACCCTACACAGCGGCGGATGCGGCTCCGCGGCAGTGTAGGGTTTGTGCGGTTTTGAACTTTTGTGATTCTTTCAGTGAGTTCAAAAAGTTTCAGAGCGAGATGTTAGGAAGAAAAGAAGACTGCGACAAGACGTGGTGTGTCTTGTCGCAGTCAGTTCAGAGTGGACCAGGAGGGAGTTGAACCCTCGTCCAAACGGGGAAATCCCGTGCTTTCTACACGCTTATCATCGTTTAGGTTTTCGTGCGTGAGCAAGACCGATGCCACCAACTCGCGCCTTATCCTCTAAGATTTTCGCCTTCGAATCGAGGCATTCGAAAACTATTCCCGATTTTTCTGCACCGCCGATTCAAGGAGCCTCGGAAAGAACGGCTCTTGGGCGATGTCTCGTCCCCGCACCTTGTGCAGGGATAAAGCCAATCTACTGTGCTTCGATTAGGCAGCGAGAGCAAATTTGTTTTCGCCAGTTAAATTCTTTGAGGGCCGAGATTAAAGTGCCCACCCACGGCGCACTGCGTGCTTACACAAAACTCCGACCCGCTGTCAAATCCGGTCTGGCCCGATAGGTTGGGTTGGTTCTTTTGCTTTGAGCGGTGCAAAAGTAGGTTGTTTTTCTTTGCAAAACAAGTGCGTTGCATGCTTTTTTCACCGTGCACGGCACTTTGTGCCATGATTTTTGTCTAACTTCGCAGCGAATTGTGGGAGAGAGGGGTCATGAGGGTGTTGGAAATCATTTTACGTTGGTTTTTAGCCCCCTCCAGTAAATATTCTTTTATCACATGGAAAAACCTTTTATCATTGCCGGACCTTGCGTGATTGAATCCGCGGAACTGTTGGATGTGGTCGCTGCCGAGTTGAAACGCATCTCGGTGCAGTTTGATGTGCCCGTTTGGTTCAAAGCCTCCTTTGACAAGGCAAACCGCACTTCCATTCATTCTTTCCGCGGTCCCGGCCTGGAGCGCGGGTTGCAAATGCTCGCTGACGTGAAGACAAAATATGGTCTGCCCCTGCTGACGGACGTTCACGAAAGTTTTCAAGCAGAAGCCGCCGGTGAGGTGGTTGATGTGCTTCAGATTCCGGCGTTCCTCTGCCGTCAAACCGACCTTTTGGTTGCAGCAGCCCACACGGGCAAAACCGTGAACATCAAGAAGGCACAGTTCCTGAGCGGCGACGACATGCGCTATCCCGTGGAGAAATGCCGCGAGGCAGGTTGTCGCGAAGTGTGGCTCACGGAGCGCGGAAACATCTACGGCTACAACAATCTTGTCGTTGATTTCCGTAACATTCCGCTCATGCACCGGTGGGTCGATCGCGTTGTGATGGACTGCACGCACTCCGTGCAGCGTCCCGGCGGCGCCGGCGGCAAGACCGGCGGAGACCGCGAGTTCGTGCCGCAAATGGCACTCGCTGCCAAGGTCTTCGGTGCCAACGGCTTCTTCTTCGAGACCCATCCCGATCCTGAGAAAGCACTGAGCGACGGACCAAACATGCTCTATCTCAAAGACCTCGAAAGTTTGGTGAAGAAGTTGCTCTGAGAAAGTGATTCAGAAAGATGACGGTGTGTCATCATAGCCAATCTGCTTCGTTGCTATCGGATTCGGACTTGGTCATGTACTTCAGTACACTCCCTGCGCCCTCATCCTCAGCGCCTTGCATCTTAGCCATTCTGACGCACCTTTGAGGGTGAAGCCAAATGTGCATTTAGACACACCCTCCTATACCATATAATATATATAGAAAACAGTCAAAACGAAATAGTCAATGAGTTCTTGGATCTCAGTTGCAGAAAAATGTTTGCGCGATGAGGCGCAGGCGCTGCTTGATTTGATTCCCGCCTTGGACGCCGACTTTGACAAGACGGTGGAAATCATTTTGAATTGTAAGGGCAAACTGGTCGTCACCGGCGTGGGCAAGAGTGGTCACATCGGTGCCAAGATTGCCGCCACCCTCTCTTCGACAGGCACGCCGAGTTTTTTCATCAATCCCTTGGACGTGTTCCACGGCGATTTGGGCGTGATTCAGAAAGAAGACGTGGTGCTTGCCATCTCCAACTCCGGACAGACCGACGAGTTGCTGCGTTTCCTGCCATACCTGCTTGAAAACGGAATTCCTGTCATCGGCATGAGCGGAAATCCCCATTCTTTGTTGGCACAATATGCCTCCGCCCACCTCAACGCTGCCGTCAGCAAAGAGGCGTGCCCCCTCGGTTTGGCACCGACCTCCTCCACCACCGCCGCACTGGCGATGGGCGATGCACTGGCTTGTGCACTGATGGAAGCGCGTCATTTCCAGGCGTCTGACTTCGCACAGTATCACCCGGGCGGCACGCTCGGCAAACGACTGCTGACAAAGGCGCGCGACGTGATGCGCACGGAAGACCTGCCCGTTGTTCCTCCCACGATGAAACTCGGCGAGGCTGTCATCCACACCAGCAACGGACGCCTCGGACAGTGCATCGCCGTGGAGAACGGAAAAGTGGTTGGTCTCATCACCGATGGCGACATCCGCCGTGCCATGGAAAGTTCGCGAGACCGGTTCTTTGACCTGACCGTCAAGGACATCATGACCAAGACTCCCAAGACCGTTCCCGCCGACACCAAAATCACAGACATCGAAGACCTGCTTCGCGAGTACAAGATTCACTCCGTGCTGGTCACCGATGAAGATGGAAAACTTTTGGGCGTTGTCGATTCTTTCAGCACGATGATTTGAGAAAGAGAATGAGAAACATCCTATTACTAAGCATCTTGGGATTTGTTTTCAGCATATCGTCACTCAGGGCAAACAGCCACACGTCGGAGTCCAGCGACTCCGACATTGTGCGTTATCTTCAGGAAGAATATGGCGTGAAATTCACTGACAACAACCGCCTTGTGCTCTTCAAGTCCGGCAGTGAAAAGTTCGCAGACCTCTTCTCCGCAGTGCGTCAGGCGCGCCACAGCATTCATCTCGAATATTTCAACTTCCGCAACGACAGCATCTCCAAAGAACTCTTCACTTTGCTGGCAAAGAAAGCCGCCGAAGGAGTCAAAGTCAGAGCCCTGTTCGATGGCTTCGGCAACAGTTCCAACAACCGCCCGCTGAAAGAATCCCATCTTGACAGTCTGCGGGCGCGAGGCATTGAAATCTATGAGTTCGACCCCTTGAAGTTCCCCTGGGTGAACCACGTCATGCACCGCGACCACCGCAAGATTGTCGTCATTGACGGAGAAGTCGCCTATACCGGAGGCATGAACGTGGCAGACTACTACATCACCGGGAAACCCGAGTTCGGAGAGTGGCACGACATCCATTGCCGCGTGGAAGGCGATGTCGTTGGCGACCTTCAGAAAATCTTCATCAATTTCTGGAACAAAGTCACCGGGCAGGACGTGAAGGGAGCGGAATACTATCCCGGAGAGCGTGATGCCCGAGCGCATTTTTCAAATCTGTCGCCCGATGACGACACCTCCTCCGGCAACAAACTCATCGGCGTCGTGAATCGAGACCCCGCCACCACGCCGCGCATCATTCACGACACCTTCGTCCATGCCATCACGCACGCCCAAAAGCAAATCCTCATCATCAACCCCTATTTCACCATCTGTCGCCACATAAGAAAGGCACTCCGAAAGGCGGCGGCGAGAGGAGTCGATGTGCAAATCATGGTGTCAGCAAAGAGCGACATCCCCATCACCCCCCGCATCGTGGAATACACGGTCCACAAACTCATGAAGTCCGGTGCAAAAATCTGGTTCTTCGAGGGAGGTTTCCACCATAGCAAAATCATGATGATTGACGGGCTCTACAGTTTCCTCGGTTCCGCCAACCTCAACAGCCGTAGTCTTTCGTTTGACTATGAGTGCAACTTGCTCGTGGCAGACACTTGCACGACAGAACGTCTGAACCGACTCTTCATGAGTGACCGCGACACCCGCTGCTTCCAACTGACTCCCGAGCGTTGGAAAGAGTGGGGGCGCTGGAAGAAGTTCAAGGGCTGGCTCTTCCATTTCCTGACTCCTTTCGTGCTGAAAGACAGAGACGACTTCTCGCCGGATGACGAAGAAGAATTCACAGACTATTTCAACCTGCCCACTCCCAACGAACATGCGTGAAACCCGCTTCTCAATTGTCAAAGCACTCGCCATCATCTGCGTCGTGCTCTCCCATGCCGGCGCTGCAGGCTGGGTGCAAAATTTTGTATATCTTTTCCATGTGCCGGTGTTCTTCATCTGCGCCGGCTACTTCTTTCACACACGCTATCTGGAAGACGAGCGCACCTTCATCGTGCGGCGCATCCGCGGACTCTATCTCCCTTATCTCCGCTGGAGCATCTTCTTCCTCATCGTGCACAACCTCCTTTTCCCACTGGGCATCCTCAGCGAGACCTACGGCAACGCCGGAGGCGGCGTGACCCATCCCTACGATTTCACGCAGTTCAGTCAGCATCTGGCGAGCATCGTGTTCAACATGTCCGGTCACGACCAGTTCCTCTGTGGCGCCTTCTGGTTTTTCCGTGCCTTGCTGCTCGCCTCGGTCGGTTTCCTGATTCTCTTCAAGTTGCTGAAGAAACTGCCGCAGGTCAAGACACCGCTGCAGGTAGGGTGGGGCATGGCCATTCTGATTTTCGTCCTGCTCCTTTGGAAAGTGGGCAGCGGCGTGAACTTCACCGGCATTGCGCAGGGCGGCTACAGAGAACTGATGGGCATGTTCTTCATGGCGTGCGGTTTTCTGATTCGTCAGTATGACTTCCCCAAGCAGTGGTGGGTCTATGTCGGTTGTTTGGCGGTGCTTGTCATTTGCTCCGTCTTCACTCCCACCTCCATGGCGTGGCGTCCCGATTTCAAGGGCTTCGTCACCCTTCCTCTTCCTGCCGTTTGCGGCTTCTTCGTCTTGGTCGGCGCGGCAGGCTTGCTCGACAAGTGGGGCGGTTGGGCGAAGAATGCTTTGGTCTATGTCGGCGACCGCACGCTCTACGTCTTTGCTTTCCACCTCGTGGCGTTCAAAGTCGCCGGCATGGTGAAGATTGCCTGGTATGGTCTGCCCTGGGACAGTCTCGGCGGTCATCCCTACGTGCTCAACCCCTCCAACAACTGGTTTTTTGTGCTCGTTTATGTCCTCGTTGGCGTCGCCCTTCCCCTCGGTGTCAATGCAGGTTGGCAGAAACTGATGGCTCACTACAAGTTCACCTCCGAGCAGGTCTGGCAGACAGTTGCCGCCGGTGCGGTCGTGGCGGTGCGCGGCATCTGCATGGGTGCTTTCATCACGGGACGCGGCATTTTCAAAGGCGTCTGTCTCACGGGACGCGGCATCAAACATGGTTTCCAAAGCCTCGTGCAGGCAGTGAAAGACATCATCGACGCCTCCAGCACGAAGGATGAGTGAGGAGGAGCAGTTTTTCCCCTTGTTTTGACGTTAAAAAGGAAGAAAACGCGTTTTTTATTTCCATTTCTCCTTGTCTTGCAGTAACTTCGCGCCAAAATGTAGCGTACCCATGATTCAGAAACCATTTTCTCCTTCTTTTTCCGCTCCTTCCAAAGAACTCAACAACGGATGCGGTTCATCCCGCAACGTCCTTTCAACTGCCCTCACAGTCAGTGCGTTCGCACGGTTGTCGGGGCGGTTTGTGTGCTATGTGCTGATTGCTCTTGCCGGTATGCTTCAGTCTTGTACCGATGACGACACCTATGCCGACAAGCGAGAGCGTGAGCACGAACAAATCCAAGGCTTCCTCGTGACCGGCGCACAAGTCATGGACGAAGAGAGCGGAGAGTGGACTCTCAACGTTCCCGGAAACATTCGCGTCATCAGCGAAGAGGAGTTCTATCGCAATGACAGCACAACGGATGTCGAGAAAAACGAGTATGTCTATTTCGGACAGTCCGGCGTTTATATGCAAATCCTCGACAAAGGAACCGGGGAAAAACTCGCGGAAGGAGAGACCTGTAACATCATCACCAAATACATCGAATTCAACATCGCCTCCGACAGCATTCAAACAACCAACCTGTCCATTGCGCAAGCCATGGTGCCCGACGTGATGGTGTGCTCCAACAGTTATGGCGTCTTCACCGGTACGTTCATTCAGGGCATGATGTACAGCACTTACGTCTCCGCCGCCGTACCCGCCGGATGGCTCGTGCCACTTTCCTACATCAACCTCGGACGCTTGGAGAATGAAAACTCCAGCTATGCCCATGTGCGTCTCATCGTGCCGAGCACTCAGGGACAAGCAAACGCTTCTGCCAATGTCTATCCCTGCTTCTACGACATCATCTACAAGCGCGACCGCTCCAAACCCGTTTCCAACGGCGATTCCTCTGCTCCCGCAAGACTGCAAGACTGATTCAGTTCTAAAAATAAGTCTGAGTTCCAAGAATAAGTCTGAGTTTCAAGAATATGTCTGACGGAAACTACAATCGCAACCTCCTGCCTTATCGGCAGTATGAGAGCGGACTGAAAGCCGGCAAGGCACAGATGCACACCCGCGCCTTGAAAGCTTTGGAAACCATGTTGCAAGAAAAACAATTTGACGAAGCCGAAACTGCCGCCTGGCTGACACGCTTCCGAGAACTCCTTCCGAGAGGGTGAACTTCCCGAGAGGGTGATAAAAGAAGAAAAAAGTAGAATACATCAATACTTCCAACCCGTATGACTTCAGATTTCATTGCCGACAAGATTGTGATGGACGGACTCACCTTTGACGACGTCCTCTTAGTTCCTGCCTATTCCGAGGTGTTGCCTCGCGAAGTGTCAATGGCGACCAAATTCTCACGCCACATTGACCTGCAGATTCCCTTCGTGACTGCAGCCATGGACACCGTGACCGAAGCGCCGATGGCAATTGCCATTGCACGTGAAGGTGGCATCGGTGTGATTCACAAGAACATGAGCATTGAAGAACAAGCGCGTCAGGTCGCTATCGTGAAACGTGCGGAAAACGGCATGATTTATGACCCCGTGACCATCAAACGCTACAAAACCGTGCGCGATGCCTTGGAAATGATGCACGAATACCACATCGGAGGTATCCCCGTCGTGGATGACGACATGCACCTCGTGGGCATCGTCACCAACCGCGACCTCCGCTTTGAAGTCAGAACCGACAAGCGTATCGACGAGGTGATGACCTGCGAAAACCTCGTGGTCACCACCACGCAGACAGACCTCAACTCCGCCGCACAAATCCTTCAAGAGAACAAAATCGAGAAACTTCCCGTCGTGGACAAGGAAGGACGACTCGTCGGACTCATCACCTATAAGGACATCACCAAAGCCAAAGACAAACCCATGGCTTGCAAAGACGCCAAGGGACGACTCCGAGTGGCTGCCGGCGTCGGGGTGACAGGGGACACTCTGGAACGCATGGAAGCATTGATTGCTGCCGGCGCAGATGCCATCGTGATTGACACTGCCCACGGTCATTCCAAATCTGTCATTGAAAAACTCCGCGAGGCAAAGTCCAGTTTCACGGGCGTCGACATCGTGGTCGGTAATGTCGCCACCGGCGATGCCGCCCGCATGTTGGTCGAGAACGGTGCAGACGCCGTGAAAGTCGGCATCGGTCCCGGTTCCATCTGCACAACCCGCGTGGTGGCAGGTGTGGGCGTTCCCCAACTTTCTGCCGTCTATGACGTGGCTTGTGCCCTTCACGGCACCGGCGTGCCCTTGATTGCCGATGGCGGCTTGCGCTATTCCGGCGATGTGGTCAAGGCCCTCGCAGCCGGCGGTTGGAGCGTCATGATTGGCTCCCTCGTCGCAGGAACGGAAGAAAGCCCCGGTGAGACCATCATCTTCAACGGACGTAAGTTCAAAACCTATCGCGGCATGGGCTCTCTCGAAGCCATGGAGAACGGTTCAAAAGACCGCTACTTCCAAGGGACGGTGAAGGACGCCAAGAAACTCGTGCCCGAAGGAATTGCCGGACGTGTGCCCTACAAAGGCTCCGTGCAGGAGGTTATCTATCAGATGGTCGGAGGCTTGCGCTCCGGCATGGGATACTGCGGCGCCGCCACCATCGACAAACTCCACAACGCGAAGTTCACACGCATCACCGGGGCAGGTGTGCTGGAAAGTCATCCACACGACATCACCATCACCAGCGAAGCACCGAACTACAGCCGCCCCAACGACTGAATCCCTTGACAACCATAAATCTTTATTCCTTTTTTAGAATAATCTCCCACAAAGACAAACCAACCATGCGAAAGTTCCTGTTCGGCGCACTCGTTGCCATGACGACGCTCAGTGCGCAGGCGCAAACTGCTGACCCCGTCGTCATGACCATCAATGGCAAACAAGTGACGCGCGGAGAGTTTGAATATTCTTTTAGAAAAAACGGAAGCGTAGAAGGTGCGGTAGAAAAGAAAACCGTGAAGGAATATGTTCCGATGTTCATCAACTACAAACTGAAAGTGGAAGCCGCCGAGGCTGCACGCCTTGACACCCTTTCCTCTTTCAAAAAGGAGTTCCTGACCTATCGCGACATGCAACTCACGCCCTACATGGTCGATTCCGCCTATATTGACTCCGTGGCACACGTCGTTTTTGAAAACACATTGAAGCAGACCGGAGGCAAAGACCTGATTCGTCCTGCTCACATCCTGATTCGTGTGCCCCAAAGCGCCAAAGATGCCGAAGTGGCAAAAGCCAAGGCGTTGGCGGATTCACTCTGCGCCTTGATTGCCGGCGGAGCAGACTTTGCCGACCTGGCACAACGCTTCTCCAATGAACCCGGCACCGCTCGCAACGGCGGACTCCTGCCGCTCATTGGTCCCGGTGCACTGCCCAAGGAATACGAAGAGGTAGTCTATGCCTTGCAGGTCGGTGAAACCGCCAAGGCTCCGGTCAAAACAGAATATGGTTTCTTCATCATCAAACTCACAGAACGCCGCCCGTTCAAAAACTTTGCTGATTGGAAGGAAGAAATCTATGAAATCCTGAAAAAGCAGAACATCGAGGAAATCTCTGCTGAAGCCAAAATCAAAAAGATGGTGGAAGCCTCCAACGGACGTCTGACTCGCGAGACCGTCTTGGACAGCGTCATGAACGCCCACATTGAAGGAAACCCCTCGCTGCGCTGGCTGATTCAAGAATACCACGACGGCTTGTTGCTCTATGAAATCAGTAAGCGTGACGTCTGGGACGTGGCTGCTGCCGACAGCGTGGGACAGGAAAAATGGTATAAGGCTCACAAGAAACAGTATGCCTGGACAGAACCCCGTTTCAAGGGATATGTCATCCACGCCATGAACGAAGACCAACTCAAGAAAGTCACGAAACTTCTGAAGAAAGCCAAGGACGAAAGTTGGCGTGACATCGTGAAAGAAGAATTCAACAAAGACACCGTAAGAGTCTCTGTCAGCGGACCTTATCTCTGCAAGAAAGGCGAGAATTCCTACGTGGACCACTACGTCTTCGGCGTAGATAAACCCGTGAAACCCTATCGCCGCTTCAAAGTCAGCGGTGTCGTAGGCAAGAAACTCAAACAGCCCAAATCCTATCGTGACGTGAAGGCAGTCCTGTTGCCCGACTTCCAGAGCGAAAAGGAGAAACAGTGGGTGGAAGGTCTTCGCCAACGCTTCCCCTTCTCCGTCAATGAAGCAGAAATTGACAAGATAAAAGACTAAGTCATGAACCGAGCCGCGCCATGGCATTGAACGTGACGAAGTCGCTTTTATAGTTTATAACCGCGCCGCGCGGCGTTTTGAATCTTTTTCAATCTCACACATGAAGCGTTTACTCCTATATATATATATGGTGTGTCTGCCTCTCTTGGCTGCTGCACAAAAAAACGTGGTGGACGAAGTCATTTGGGTAGTGGGTGATGAACCCATCCTGCTCTCCGACGTGGAAGAGGCACGTATCAGTGCCGAACTCTCGGGACAACCTGTCACCAACCCCTATTGCACCATCCCCGAGCAACTTGCTGTGCGGAAACTCTTCCTCCACCAGGCTGCAATTGACAGTGTCACTGTCAGCGAAGGCGACATCATCAGAGGAGTGGACGCCCGTATCAACGAGTACATTTCCGTCTATGGCTCTCGCGAAGCCGTCGAGCAGGCAGCACAGAAATCTATCCGCCAACTGCGTGAGACCTTCAAGAGAATGTATCGCGAAGAAAACATGGTCGAAGAGGTGAAGAGCAACCTCACCTCCAAAATTTCAGCCACTCCTGCCGAGGTGCGCGAGTTCTTCAAAAACACCCCGACCGACAGCCTTCCCTTCATTCCCACTCAGGTGGAAGTCCAAATCATCACCTCACAACCCAAGGTCTCTCGCCAAGAAGTGGAAAGAGTTGAAGCCCGTTTGCGCGACTTCGCTCAGAGCGTCAATTCCGGCGAGAGCGATTTCTCCACCTTGGCAAAACTCTACTCCGAAGACGGCTCCGCCCGCATGGGAGGAGAGTTGGGCTACACCGGTCGAAACATGTGGGTACCCGAATTTGCCAATGTCGCCTTCAGTCTCAACGACCCCAAGAAAGTCTCCAAGATTGTGCGCACAGAGTTCGGTTTTCACATCATTCAGTTGATTGACAAGCGCGGAGACAAGGTGAATGTGCGCCACATCCTGCTCAAACCGCAGATTGAAGAGGCGGAGTTTGAGCGCGGCATCGCCCGTCTTGATTCCATTGCCGACGACATTCGTGCCGAACGCTTCACCTTTGATGCTGCCGCCTATGCCCTCTCTGACGACAAAGACACCCGCAACAACCATGGACTCATGGCAAATGTCATCCAGGAAACCCGCACCATCAGTTCCCGTTTCCAGATGAAAGACCTGCCGCAAGACGTCGCAAAGGTGGTTGATACGCTGCAAGTCGGACAGGTTTCTCGTGCCTTCCGCATGACCAATCAAAAGGGACAAACCGTTTGTGCGATTGTTCGTTTGAAGAGTCGCATCGATGGTCATCATGCCAACATGACCGAAGATTTCCAAGTCTTGCGCGACCAAGTGATTGCCAAACGCCGCGAAGAAAAAATCAATAACTGGATAAAAGAAAAGGTGAATTCCACCTACGTTCGCATCAGTCCTGATTGGCGAAACTGTGATTTCAAATATGAAGGCTGGGTGAAGACGAACTGAAAGTCTTCAATCCCCCTTCTTCATTACTTTCCATGACGGTGTAGCCAAATTCTTCATTTTGACACACCTTCTTTGCTTCTTCTTTGTACCGCGCCGCGAGAAATTCTTGAAATCCTCCGATGCCGTGCGTGGAATCTTTGCACCGCGCCGCCGTGCCTTCCCCGTTTCATGAAAAAGAATCTCCTTTATATTTTTCTTCTTTTCCTGCTTTGCGCTCTTCCTTCGCTTTCCCGTGAGAAAAAACGCAAAACACCCAACGATGAGCGTATCACGCTGGTCCATGCCGACAATCTCTTCTTTGTCGAGAACGAAATTGGGAATGCCAAGCGACTCAGCGGACATGTCGTCATGAAACACGCAGGAATGACGATGTACTGCGACAGCGCGGAGTTGAACGATGTCGGACAAACCTTCAATGCCTTCGGAAATGTGAAGATTGTCCAGGGCGACACCCTTTCGCTGACCGGAGAAACCCTGCACTACGATGGCAATACCCTCATCGCCGAAATGCGCCACAAGGTGGTGATGACCCACCGACAGCAGAAACTCTTCACCGACAGTCTCAACTATGACCGTCTCTACAACTGGGGATACTATTTTGAAGGCGGGCGTCTCGTCGATGGAGACAACAATCTGACCTCAGACTGGGGAGAATATCACACAGACACCCGTAAAGCCTCGTTCAACTACAACGTCGAGTTGACCAACAAGAAGTTCCGAATGGTCACCGACACGCTCCACTATGACACCCAGACAAAATGGGCAGAGGTGGTCGGACGCTCCAACATCTACTCCGGCAGCGACCGCATCTACACCGAGCATGGTTTCTATAACTCCGATACGGAGCAGGTGCGACTCTTTGAAGCCACCAAAGCCTTTGGAAGAAACCGCATCATGAGTGGAGACAGCGTCTTCTACGACAAAGGCACCGGCTGGATGGAAGCATTTTCCAACGTGGAATGTCAAGATACGCTCAACAAAAACATCCTCAACGGAGACTATGCTCGCTACAACGAACTGACCGGAGAGGCAATGGCAACGGGACACGCATTGGCACGTGACTATTCCCAAGGAAAGGACACCCTCTATGTTCACGCCGACACCATCCGACTTTATACCTATAATATAGAGACCGACTCAGTCTATCGCGTCATGCACGGCTATTTCCACACCCGTGCTTATCGCCAAGATGTGCAAGCGGTGGCTGACTCGCTTGTCTTCTCTACGAAGAACAATGTCCTCACGCTCTATCGCGACCCCATTGTTTGGAGCGAGAACCGACAGATCGTCGGTGAGGAAATCAACGTCTTCATGAACGATAGTACGATTGACTCCACCCACGTCGATAGGCAGGCAATGATGGTCGAGCAGGTCGATTCCACCCACTTCAATCAAGTCGCGGCACAACAACTCGTTTCCTACTACACGAACGGAGAACTGACCGAAAACCAGGCGATTGGAAATGTGATGGTGGTGAACTATCCGCTTGAGAAAGACAGCCTTGTGCTCTATCAGAACTACACTGAGACCTCCCGAGCTCGCATGTTCATGAAGGAACGTAAACTGCAGAAGATATGGGCACCGGCGTCCCACAGCTATTTCTATCCCATAGGTCTCGCCCCCAAGGAACGTACGAACCTACCGGGCTTTGCGTGGTTTGACTACATCCGCCCGTTGAACAAGGACGACATCTACGAATGGCGAGGGAAAAAACAAGGCACCGAACTCAAAGCTACCGTGCGACGCGTTGCCCCGCTCCAAAAATTGTAGGTTAAGAGGGTAAAGCGTAGGAGAAAGAGTCAAAAGGGGGCGCAAGCCTCCGTTCCATCTGCTAAATTCGTGCGTTCAAAATCGTGTATGGCATAAACCGTGAGAAACTCACGAAACCTCTTCCTTAGAATAAATAAGTTCACTTCGTTGGCAGGATTCGTTCAGGGGTGTTCTAAAGAATCCTTCCCATTCAGCGTGAACCAAAAACAAATAAAGAACCATTAATGATGTATGATTAACCATTAATGGTGAGAAAACTTGAAAATCGGCTCTGCCGCTCCGTCCCATGTCAGACATCATTCAACTTCTTCCCGATTCCGTTGCCAACCAGATTGCAGCAGGCGAGGTGATTCAGCGCCCCGCCTCCATTGTGAAGGAATTGACCGAGAACTCCTTAGATGCCGGTGCCACCCAGATTCAAATCCGTGTGGAGGATGCCGGAAAGAGTCTCGTGCAGGTCATTGACAACGGGAAGGGAATGAGCGGCACCGACGCTCGCATGGCTTTTGAACGCCATGCCACTTCCAAAATCCGACAAGCCACAGACCTCTTCTCCCTCCGCACCATGGGCTTCCGCGGCGAGGCACTCGCCTCCATTGCTGCCGTCGCCCAAGTCGAACTTCGCACTCGCACGCCGCAGCAGGAAGTGGGAACCTCCATTCGCATCGAAGGGTCAAAAGTCGTCAGCGTAGAACCCGTGGCAACCCCTGTCGGAGCCAATTTCGCCGTGCGCAATCTCTTCTTCAACATTCCCGCACGCCGCAAATTTTTGAAATCAAACCAAACGGAACTTGGGCACATCATGACCGAGTTTGAGCGCATCGTCCTGGCAAACCCCGAAGTGTCCTTTTCGCTTCACAGTGACGACGCCCTCCTGCTCAGTCTGCCCGCCGCCAATTTCCGCCGGCGCATCGTCAGTCTCTTTGGGAAGCGTGTTGATGCAGGACTCGTGCCCGTGGAGACAGAAACCACCCTCGTCAAAGTGCGTGGTTTTGTCGGTACTCCCGACACCGCACGCAGAAAGGGAGCACGACAATTCTTCTTTGCCAACGGACGCTTCATGCGTCACCCCTATTTTGCCAAAGCCATTCAGTCTGCCTACGAACGTCTCATTCCCGAAGGTTTTCAGCCCACCTTCTTCCTCAGTTTGGAAGTGGACCCTTCGCGTCTTGACGTGAACATACATCCCACGAAGACGGAGATAAAGTTTGAAGACGACAATGCCATCTTCCAAATTCTCCTCGCCGCCGTGAGAGAATCCCTCGGAAAGTTTGGGGCAGTCCCCTCCATTGATTTTGATGTTGAGGGAAAACCCGACATTCCCAATTTTCCGCAGAGCGCTGATGCCTTTTCCCACATTGAAGTCCCCAAGGTCTCCATTGACCCAAACTTCAATCCTTTCCGTTCTTTCTCTTCCTCCGGCAGTTCCTCCTTCAAATCCGCGTCTTCCCCGACTTTCACATCAGCTCCTGCCGAAGCCCCCAAAGAAGAGTTCATTTGGTCTTCGGCAACGAACGAGAAGGAAACAACCACGACAGACAGTGTCGTGCCCACCGCATCTGTCGTCGTGACTGACGACCAATTCTTGCAGTATGCCGGTACCTACATTCTCACTCCGCTCCCTTCCGGTTTGGCGATGATTGACCAGCACCGTGCCCACGTTCGCATCCTCTATGAACTCTATCAGAATGAGCTTGCCGGTCATCCTGCCCCTTCCCAGCGTCTGCTCTTCCCGGAGATGCTGCGCGTTTCCCCATCCGAGGCTGTGGTCTTGGACGAAATGCTTCCCTCCATGCAGAAAATCGGTTTTGACCTCTCTCCCTTGGGGGGAGGCAGCTATTCCCTGCTCGCTGTCCCTTCCGGCACAGAGGGACTTTCCCCCGTGTCGTTGCTTGAAGGCATCCTCTCTGATGCCGTCCATGGCGAGGCGAACCTCGGCGAAGCCGTCACCCACGTGCTCGCTCTCTCTCTGGCACGCAAGGTCGCTGTGCCGAATGGGCAGGATCTCTCTGCCGCCGAGATGCGCACCATGGTTGAGCAACTCTTCGCCTGCACCACACCTCAGTTCACTCCCGACGGAAAACCCACTCTCATCGTACTCGGCAACGAGCGCATTGAAAGTCTTTTTGGAAAATAAGGAGAGGGCAGGGGAGTCCCTTTTCTCATCGCCGCATTGTTCTTTTTCTCCTCGTTTTTCATTCAGATTGCAGAAAATGTGATAAATAGGATGTAAGAAACTAACATTTTTTGAGGAAAAATTTGGAGAGGTGCTGATTCCTTTCTTATCTTTGCACCGCAAAGACTAGGTTTAGGCTTCTTTTATAGCAAAAAATTGTCTGAATCAATCTACGCACAGAGTCTTCCGAAAGACTCAAAAGACTACCCAATCAACTATCGTTAGGTACGAGATAAGGTGGTGTAAACCAAAATAAGGAACAAATAACTTTTAAGTATTCAAATCATTACATTATGAAAAAATTGATGATTGCCTTGGCTTTTGTGGGCCTCTCCACCGGAGCCGCTATGGCACAGGACACTGAAGTGCCTGTTAAGAAGTACAGTGTTGCAACCAACTCCTTCTGGGCTAACTGGTTCGTAAGCGTTGGTATGGATGCTAACGCCTTCTACAGCTCTCAAGAGTATGGCGTGAACAAAAATCCGTTCAGCACCAAGCGTGGCGCGCTCGGTTTTGACGTAGCAGTGGGCAAGTGGTTCACTCCCGGCATCGGTCTTCGCACCAAGTTCGAAGGCATCTGGGGCAAGCAGGTGAACACCTCTGAGAATCATCCTCTCTTCACCTCTGTAAACATCCACGAAGACGTGATGTTCAACCTCTCCAACATGCTCTTTGGTTACAACGAAAAGCGCGTGTGGAACTTCATTCCCTACGTAGGTATCGGTTGGATTCGCAACTGCTCCGGCAATAGCAACGACATCTCCTATCACTTCGGTCTTCTCAACAACTTCCGTGTGAGCAAGCGTGTTCAGATTTTCGCAGACGTCAACATCGCTGCTGCTGAAGGTTCTCTTGACTGTGCACCCGTTGATGTATTCAGCAACTATGACAAGTTTAAACATCGTCACTGGGACAAGAAACTCGGCGTCAGCGTAGGTGTTACCTACAACCTCGGCAAGTGCACTTGGGACAAAGTGCCCGACGTGGATGCTCTCATGGCTATGAACAAGGAGCAGATTGACGCACTCAACGCCAGCGTCAAGGAGCAGCAGGATGAAAATGCTCGTCTCCGCGACATGCTCGCAAAGCAGAAGCCTGTTGCTGAAAAAGTCGTTGAAACCAAGACTCAGCTCGTCGGAACTGCTGCAAGCGTATTCTTCAATATCAACTCCGCTAAGGTTGCCAGCCGCAAGGATCTCGTAGCCGTGAAGGAACTCGCTGAATATGCTAAGGCTAACAACGCTAAGATTGTCGTAACCGGCTACGCCGACAGCAAGACCGGTAGCGCTGCCTACAACCAGGCTCTCTCTCAGAAGCGTGCCGACACCGTGGCTGCTGAACTCGTCAAGATGGGCGTGAACCGCGACAACATCGTGACTGAAGCTAAGGGTGGTGTGAACAACCTCTCTCCGTTCTCCTACAACCGCCGTGCTACTGTAAAGGTTCAGTAATCTTCTACCGTCACACATAATAAAAATGCAGTCCTTCGGGGCTGCATTTTTTTGTGCCTAAATTTCTACGAAACACGAACGGAAAGGTTGAGCGGATGAAATGAACGATGTCAACACGATTGTTTCTTCATGACTTTGAAGGGGTGTTCTAAAAATTAGGTTGAGTTGATTTTTGATTTCTTAGAGATGAACTTTTGTCAGTTGAGGAAGGAGCATAGCGGGCTATGTGACTGACGAAACTTACAAAAGGACGCGCTAAGAAACGAAAAGCGACCAAAACGTAAGCACTTTCTTTTGAACGTTCCTTATCCCGTAATTTATAGAACACCCCTGAAGGCAAGTCCTCTGTGAAAGCCGTGTTCAAAGTACGATAGCATAGTCCTAAAATTAACTTGGGTTCTTTTTAATCTCTTATCGATGAACTTTTCGCTTCTTTTTTCTTTCCATTACTGCTCATTAATAGTTTTTTCTTCTCAATAAAAATCCGAAACATTCGCTCAATTCGTTTGATTCGTGTTCAAAAAACGTAGAAAAAACGAACGAAGTTTTTGTGAATCAAAGGAGTTGTGCTAACTTTGCACGCGATTTGTGAAGTTGGGCTTCGGCTCGGCAAAATTCTCAAGTGAACTTGTGGTTTTGCTCTCACCTTGCTCAAACTTTGCTCCCGATTTTTGGTCTTCAACCAGCAAGACGGCAGACCGGCACGAGCCTATTCTCCGTTTTGGGCGCGGGACGCCCGCTTTTGCTCCTGTCGCAAAACCGCTCGGCTTGGAAGGAGACTTTTATTTATTCACCCTAATTATTAACTCATTAAATGGAGAATTTAAAAAACATTGCTCCCTTGGCAGAATTTGACTGGGATGCTTACGAAAATGGTGCCGTGCAGGCAGCCAGCAGTCAGGAAGAACAAGAAAAGGCCTACGACCAGACCCTCGGTCGCGTGAACGAGAACGAAGTCGTTGAAGGCACTGTCATCGCTGTTGGTAAACGCGAAGTAGTGGTCAACATTGGCTACAAGAGCGACGGTATCATCCCCGTCAACGAGTTCCGCTACAATCCCGACCTCAAACCCGGTGACGTGGTGGAGGTTTACATTGAAAACCAAGAGGACAAACGCGGTCAGCTCGTGCTCTCTCACCGCAAGGCTCGCGCCACCAAGTCTTGGGAGCGTGTCAATGCAGCTCTCGAAAACAAGGAAGTCATCACCGGTTACATCAAGTGCCGCACCAAGGGTGGCATGATTGTCGATGTCTTCGGTATTGAAGCCTTCCTCCCCGGTTCTCAGATTGACGTGAAACCCATTCGCGACTATGACGTCTTCGTTGGTAAGACCATGGAGTTCCAGGTTGTCAAAATCAATCAGGAATACAAAAACGTGGTGGTTTCTCACAAAGCACTCATCGAAGCAGAACTCGAGGCTCAGAAGCAGGAAATCATTTCCAAACTCGAAAAAGGACAAGTGCTCGAGGGTACTGTCAAGAACATCACTTCCTACGGTGTCTTCATCGACCTCGGTGGCGTGGATGGTCTCATCCACATCACAGACCTTTCTTGGGGTCGCGTGAACGATCCGCATGAAATTGTGGAACTCGACCAGAAACTCAACGTCGTTATTCTCGACTTTGACGAAGAGAAGAAGCGCATTGCTCTCGGTCTCAAACAACTCACTCCGCATCCTTGGGATGCCCTCGACGCTGAACTCAAGGTTGGCGACAAGGTGAAGGGTAAGGTGGTTGTCATGGCTGACTACGGCGCATTCGTTGAGATTGCTCCGGGTGTAGAAGGTCTCATCCACGTGAGTGAAATGAGCTGGAGCCAGCACCTTCGTTCCGCTCAGGACTTCTTGAAGGTAGGCGACGAAGTGGAAGCCGTTGTGCTCACTCTCGACCGCAACGAACGCAAGATGTCTCTCGGCATCAAGCAACTGAAAGAAGATCCCTGGAAGGACATCGAGGAGAAATATCCCGTGAACTCTCGTCACCATGCAAAGGTTCGCAACTTCACCAACTTCGGCGTGTTTGTTGAATTGGAAGAAGGCGTGGACGGTCTCATCCACATCTCTGACCTCTCTTGGACTAAGAAGGTAAAACATCCTTCTGAATTCACTCAGATTGGTGCAGACATCGAAGTGGTTGTGCTTGAAATCGACAAAGAAAACCGTCGTCTCTCCCTCGGTCACAAGCAACTCGAAGAGAATCCTTGGGATGTCTTCGAAGGCGTCTTCACTGAAGGTTCTGTTCACGAAGGCACCATCACCGAACTCATGGACAAAGGCGCTGTCATCCAGCTTGAATATGGCGTGGAAGGCTTCGCTACTCCCAAGCACCTCGTGAAGGAAGATGGTTCTCACGCCAAGGAAGGCGAGAAACTTGCTTTCAAGGTGATTGAGTTCAACAAGGACAGCAAGCGCATCATTCTTTCTCACAGCCGCACCTTTGAGGATGCTCAGCGCAGCGAGGCTCGTGCCGAACGCAAAGCCGCTCCCCGCAAGGCTGCTCGTAAGGAAGAATCCGCTCCTCAGATTCAGAATCAGGCAGCCTCCACCAGCCTCGGCGACATCGACGCTCTGGCTGCGCTGAAAGCCAAGATGGAAGAGGGCGAGAAATAATTCTGACTTCTTTCAGAAATAGCATTCGGAAGGGATTGAGTCTCTCACGGGACTTCAGTCCCTTCCTTGTTTTGAAAGCCTAAGTATTCGCTGTATTTGTTTTTTATCAGAAAATTTTTTCACCATGTTTTCAGGAATTGTTGAATGCACCGCACAGGTCATCGCCGTGAGAACGGAAGCCACCAATAAACACTTCACCTTGCGCTGCCCCTTCGCCTCTGAGTTGAAAATCGACCAAAGCGTGGCGCACAATGGCGTCTGCCTCACCGTCGTGGAAATCCAGGGCGACACCTACACCGTCACTGCCATGGACGAGACGCTCAAACGCTCCAACCTCGGACTTTGGAAGGAGGGCGATGAGGTGAACGTGGAACGCTCCATGAAAATAGATGGACGTCTTGACGGCCACATCGTACAGGGACACGTTGATTGCACGGCGCGCTGCACGTCGATTGCCGATGCCGATGGAAGCCACATCTTCACTTTCACCCACGACTTTGACCCCGAACTTGCCCGCAGAGGATACTTTACCGTCAATAAAGGTTCCGTGACCGTCAATGGCGTGAGTCTCACCGTTTGCGAGCCGACCGCTGACAGTTTCAAGGTCTGCATCATCCCCTACACTTTCGAACACACCAACTTTCACACCTTCCAAGTCGGGAGCGTCGTGAATCTTGAGTTTGACATCTTGGGAAAATACATTTCCCGCCTCCATGCGCTGACGGAATAATTTTTTCTCTGCCTCACACGTTGTTCTTTCCATGAATGCTCAAGAATGGTATCGTTAATGGTTCAAGGAAATTAACGAAAGATTCAGCTGGCATGAAAGGATACAGTTTTCATCCATGACTCATCTGTTTCTCATTTTTCTTGGCGGCGGTGCCGGTTCGCTTTGTCGCTACGGCGTGGGAGTTTGTCTGTCCCGTTGGACTTCGGGTCAAAACTATCCTTGGGCGACATTTGCAGCCAATGCGCTGGGTTGTTTGCTCATTGGTCTTCTTTTGGGGCATTTGGAACGTCAGTCAGTGCCCGCTCTCCGTTTTCTTCTCGTCACCGGTTTCTGTGGCGGTTTCACCACTTTCTCCACTTTTTCTCACGAGGCATTCCGTCTTTTCACGCAGGGTCATCATCTCGCCGCTCTGCTCTATGTCGCCGCTTCCTTGTTTGCAGGTGTTCTCGGTGTGGCGGCAGGTCTTTTTCTTGCCAAATGAAACCAAGTACCATAAGTCTATAAAAGATATTTTTTAAGTTATGCGTATGCAAGAACTCTTCCGCCATGTGCTTGACTATTTTCGTCAGACCATGGATGACACCGAGACCGAGCTCAACTATTCGAATCCTTTTGAACTTCTTGTAGCCGTGGTGCTTTCGGCGCAGTGCACCGACAAGCGCATTAACATGGTGACTCCCGCTCTGTTTGCAGCCTATCCGACGCCTGCCGACATGGCGGCAGCGAGTGTGGACGACATATTCTCTTATATTCGTTCCGTCAGTTATCCCAACAACAAGGCTCGTCATCTTCAGGGGCTTGCCGAAAAACTTGTGAGCGATTTCGGCGGGGAGGTGCCACAGACGTTGGAGGAACTGACCACCCTGCCCGGGGTGGGGCGTAAGACCGCAAATGTCATTCAAGCCGTGGCGTTCAAGAAGGCGGCGCTTGCCGTTGACACCCACGTCTTCCGCGTCAGCCATCGTCTCGGACTCGTTCCGGCACGATGCACCACGCCCTACAGTGTGGAGATGGCGCTGCGGAAGTATATTCCCGAAGCAGAGGTTGCCGCTTCCCACTATTGGATTCTGCTCCACGGTCGCTACACCTGCACCGCTCGCAATCCGAAGTGTCAAACGTGCGGACTGCAGGCGGTGTGCAAAGAGTTTGGGAAGAGGAAGGGTAAAGAGGGTAAAGAGGGGTATAGAAAGGTAGAGAGGGGTAAAGAAAGTAGAGAGAGTAAAGAAAGGTAGAGAATAGTTTTACCATCTAAGACACCTTCTATTCATCTATAAATAATTGATATAGATAAATATTGCTGTCCGGTAAAAGTTTGGCGCTTGTTATCGTCCGGATGGTGAGGGCTGCAAGCCCGATGAGCCCTACGAAGGAGGGCGAGCCAATAGCCCAGGCCGTGAGGCCTGGGTAAGGCAGAAATAGTAATTTAGAGGGCTGTAAGTCCCGATTGCTTTAATAAACTGTTATCGTTGATAAAGTATCGGGACTTACAGCCCTCTTTCTTTGGGGACGTACGTTAGAGGGTGTGTCAAAATTTGCATTTTGACACACCCTCCTGTCAGTTCGCCCGACATGGGCATAATCTAACGGGTGAAAGTCCCGAGCGCGCCCCGATAGCGGGAAGCGCATAGTCCGAGGCAACGGTGTCTACCGCGAGGGGAATCGGAAGGAAGCTAAGGACAAAAGTCTGGCTCCACGCACAGAAACTTGATACAAGGCTCAAAATCAGGGGTAAGGTTGCTAAACAAACCAAAGCCCGATAGCTATCCGGACTGACGCGAGTAAATCAAGGGAGTATAAGACTGAAAGATTATGTTCTTAATCGGGGAGGTCTGTGGGGCGAGTCGCAAGGCAAGCAGTAACAACGAACCCACAGAAGTCAGCAGATGCCATAGTAGTCATCGCCTTAAAGCTCGTGGGCGGAGACGAAGGGCAAAACTTAACCACACGAGCAAAACTTTATTTACCCGATGAAAGGAGAAAAGCCGAAAACATTAGAGAGCTGCCCTCGGAAGAATAGCTCGGAAAGCGAAAGTTATGAGGGAGCGCCTACTTTGATTGGGATAGTTGGAGATGAACTCGTAGAAGTGCAACTATCGTCAGACAGGATGTTAGAGTACATCCTCACTCCCGACAACCTTAACAGAGCGTATAAACAAGTCAAGGCTAACAAGGGGAGCGGTGGAATCGACAGAATGGAAATAGAGCAACTACTGCCATATCTGCGAGCACACAAGGAAGAAATAACTGAAAGTCTGCTTGGCGGAAGCTACCGCCCCAATCCCGTAAGGAGGGTAGAGATACCCAAAGAAGGAGGCAAGACGCGCCAGCTCGGCATACCCACCGTGATTGACCGTGTAATCCAGCAATCCATATCCCAGGTTCTGAGCCTGGTGTACGAACCGAAGTTCTCGGAGAAAAGCTACGGCTTCCGACCGAGACGGAGCGCGCACCAAGCACTGCGAAAGGCGCAGGAAATCATCAACAGCGGATATAAATACTGCGTAGACCTTGACCTTGAAAAGTTCTTTGACACGGTCAGCCATAGCAAACTGATACAGCTACTTGGCGAAACCATCAAAGATGGTAGGGTCATATCACTGATACACAAGTATCTCAACGCAGGAGTAATGGTCGGACACAAGTATGAGGACACAACGGCGGGCGTGCCGCAGGGCGGACCGCTCAGTCCCATACTGAGCAACATCATGCTGACGGAACTTGACCGTGAACTTGAAAGGCGCGGACATCCGTTTGTGCGTTATGCCGACGATTGCGTCATCTTCTGCAAAAGTCCGAGGGCGGCTGAAAGAGTATGCGAAAGTATAGCTAAGTTCATAGAGAGGAAACTCTTCCTCAAAGTAAACCGCGAGAAAACGCATGTCGGCAGTGTCCACGGACAGAAGTTCCTCGGCTACTCGTTCAATATGTGAAGAGGAAAGGCTCGCTTGTGCGTTCATCCGAAGACCAAAGCCAAACTACGCAAAAAGTTGAAAGAACTGACATCGCGCAGTAACGGCTGGGGCTACGAGAAGCGCAAGGAGAAACTGACCTATGCAATCCGAGGGTGGGTGAACTACTTTCGGCTTGCCGAGATGCGCACCTTTCTAAGGGAAACCGATGAATGGTTGCGTAGTCGCATACGCATGTGTATATGGAAATGCTGGAAACGAGTGCGGACACGCTTCAAGAACCTACAAAGATGTGGCATCGCCAAATGGCAGGCATGGCAGTGGTCTAATACCCGAAAAGGCTATTGGCGCACCGTCCATAGCCCCATACTTGCACGTGCTATATCCAATGAGAACTTGAAAGGAGCGCACTATCCCACGCTTACGGAATATTACGAGAAAATGCACCCGCGTTAAGAACCGCCGTATGCCGAACGGCACGTACGGTGGTG
Organism: Prevotellamassilia timonensis; assembly: GCF_021531665.1. GTDB lineage: Bacteria > Bacteroidota > Bacteroidia > Bacteroidales > Bacteroidaceae > Alloprevotella. The sequence goes on along the minus strand of NZ_JADYUH010000024.1, from coordinate 11,728 downwards.
TGAGAGGTCGGTAAACACGAAAATAGGAGATAAACAACCTATGATTAGTGTTTACCTCCTACTCGATTACATGGGTTCTGGGGCGGCGAGACTATTGCTCAACCCAAAAATCATCGGTGTCGGTCGTAGGAGCGTTGAACTCGGGGGCATCGAAATGGTCGGTATCTCCGCCCACCTCTATATAGGAGTTGGTGAGCAACCTGCCTTCGCTTTCATAAGAGAGTCTCTCCATTTGAGGGGGTATATACTTGGATTTCTTCATGGCACAAACTGTTTAACGGATGATTTTCTTGCCGCCCACCAAGTAGATGCCCTTACCGAGGCTTCCGAGCGTGCGGCTCGTACCTACGCGTCGACCGTTGAGGTCGTAGATGGGGGCGTTGCCCATGGTGTCGGTCTCCACGGCTTTTATGTCGGTGAGGTCAGCGCCGCTCTCCACAATGGGGATATGGCGCGGCAGGGCGGCTGTCGAGGCTGTACGACTCTCTACGGCCATGTACCATCGGTAAGCGCCTAAGGCGGCAGCGTCGCTCTCTGCCTGCGCCAGTGCGCCGGAGCTCATGGCGTAGTAGCTACCCGCCTGCATGTCGGCACCGCTCACGCCCGTGTAGGTGCCTGAGAAGATGTAGCGATAGAGTATTGACGAGCAGTCCACGTTCAGCTCTTCCATGGGCTGCAGCACAGCCCCGGCGGCCACGAGGGTCTGCATGCCGGTGGCGGTGGCGCGGATTACATAGGGCGTGTTGGCCTTCACCACGTCGCCACTGCGCAGGTAGCGCACCTCCAAAGAAGTGCGGTCGAAGAGTCCGTCGTTGTCGTCGTCAAACTGGTGTAGGTCGTTGAGGGCAGCCACGGTGAAGTCGGTGCTGAGGTCGTCGTAGCTTATATCAAAGGGTACGTAGAGAGCCTGCCAACCGGTGTGCGTGAAGTCGCGCTCATAGTGGATGGCAGCGTAGCCGTTCTGTGTCTCAGTGTAGCGGAAGTTGTTGCCGCCGTCCTTGATGCGCAAGTAGTCGCCGCGCACCAGACGTTCGTTCATGGACACGAGGGCTTCAATGGTCGCATTGCTGAGGGCGCCTGCTTCCTGCTCAGTGCGGGCTGTGGTTAAAAGTGTCTCAGCCTCTTGACGCAAATCGTCGGTGATGCCGGCGGCGTTCCAGATGCCCAACTCTGCCCAGGTGAAGTAGAGGTTACCATTTTTTGTACGGTTATACTGTGTGGCCTCTACGTTGAAGCGTACATAGCGGTAGGAATTGCCCAGATCGATGGTTTCGCTTCCTGTGCCCGAGGGAAGGTGAGCCACTCCCGTCTCTGTCCAGCCCTCTGCTGGGTCGTTCGTGGCGAACACGCGGATGATCTTGGGCTCGGCGTTGTTCTCCTGATTGCGGCGCAGGTATTTGAGTTGCAGGTGCTGGAGCGCATAGCCGAGGTCAACCTGCAGGTAGTGGGTCGCGTTGTCGGAGTTCGTGCTACTCCATGTAGAGTGGAAGTAGGTGGCGGCATTGCCGTCTATGAGACCGGCCAGCGACCCCTCAGTGCGCTCCACCTTGTTGCTGCTGAGCTGAGCAGCATCTTTCAGAAGTCCGTGATTGCTCCAATCGTCCGGCATTTGTTGAAGTATTGCCTCGGTCTTGACTACGACATCTGAGGGCTCAGGTAGAATGGTATAGTTGTTCCAAGGCGCAACAGCTTCGTATGCAGGCATGATATCATCATTAGGTACATAGATTGTGGACAAATTATCACACCCATCGAACACATCGCTGCCCAATGAAGGTGGCGTAGCTGGCTTCATGGTGAGGAACGTCAACCCGCTACAATACTGGAAAGCCCTATCTCCAATAGATGTGACGGAATTGGGGATGGTGAGGGACGTCAAACCGCTACAATGTGCGAATGCAGAAACTCCAATAGATACGACGGAATTAGGAATGGTGATGGATGTCAAACCGGAACAGCCCAGAAAAGCAGACTTTCCAATCGATGTAACGGAATTGGGAATGGTGAGGGACGTCAAACCGGTACTCTCATAGAATGCATAATCTCCTATGGTTGTGACGGAATTGGGAATAATTGTAGTTTTACATCCTGCAATCAACTCATTGGCGGAAGTGTTTATGATAGCATTGCAAGATTCTCTTGAATCATATACGGTATTTCCTGACTCCACTTCAATGGACGTCAAACCGCTACAATACTGGAAAGCCCAATTACCAATAAATGTGACGGAGTTGGGAATGGTGAGGGACGTCAAACCGGTACAGCCATAAAAAGCAAAACGTCCGATAGATGTGACTGAATTGGGAATGGTAAAGGACGTCAAACCGCTACAGCTCCGGAAAGCATAATCTCCAACAGAAATAACAACATATCGCCACCCATCGTATAATACAGTCTCAGGAATGGTGACACTGCCAGAATAGTTCCCTGAGCTCACGGAAGTCACCTCCGCAGTAAGATTGATGTCATCAAGATTATAATAGATGCCGTCAATGAGCGTCTGGGCATATCCCTGTACGAAGAGGTAGAGGAGTAAGGTTAATAGATATAAACGTTTCATACGCGTGAATTTATAAAGTTATTTGATTTAGGTCTCGCAAGTACTGCTTTCTATAGGTAAGGATATAAAAATCGATATGGATTCTTTCCTAATTGTAAGAAAATGAGTAAATTTTAGATATAAAAGAACAAGCAATCAATTCCATGTAGATGCACAAAATTACTCCTTTCCTCCCGTATATCAAAGGCTTCTTTAAAAATCCTGATATGACAGCAGCCATGCAGAGCATTAGTATAGAGCATTAGTTCGGTTCTCACTCAATTCAAGATGATAGAGCAACACATACTTGACGTCACAAGCAAGCGCAATTGTGTATATTCATTTCGTCTAATCCGTGTAATTCGTGTTCCAAAATATTCCTTTCATTCTGCGCATTCTGCGTGCCCCCCAATATTTAATGAGTCATTAACGAATCAATTAATGAGCATTAATGGAGAGATAAATTGAGCATTAATGGAGGGATAATTTGAGCATTAATGGAGTGAGTGGACAATGGAGGAAGAGTTCATTAATCCTCAAACAGACGTAGGGAGACTTTGAAACCAAAGTTGAAGGTGCGGTCTGCTGCCATGCCCGTGAAGAGTCCGAGGTCAAGGATGTGCGTGCTGAAACCGTAACCCGCTTCGGTGTAGATGCCGAGGGCGCGGACGGAGAGCAGGTTGAGATAGATTCGCTCTGTGCGAACCACTCGGGAGATGCCCGGAATGCGGGATAGTAACATCATCGGGCTCTCGTAGGTGCTCGTTAGGTGAAGATAGTAGCGCGACTCATTATACCATCTCGCGTTGAGGAGTTGGAATTCTCCGCTCATGTCATCGTTGTGGTTCTCAGGCACATAGTTGAAGCGGAAGAAGTCATATTCCAAGAAGCAGTCACGGCTTCGGCGGGTGTAGAAACCGGTTCCCGCTCTGAAAAAGAGGGAGCGCATGGCATAGAGAGGAATGCGCCAGCGGATGTCCGTTTCCATTTTGGCGTAGCCCGTGTGTCCGTCCTTCAGCGGGAAGCCGTGTTCGTAGCACCAGAGGAAGGTGGGATATTTTGAATAGAGCGGGATGCGTCGTTTTCCTTGTTTGTAGTAGTATTGCCTTGGCGTCCATTGCACCTCCACTCTGGGTGCGAGGGACGAGAGATGGTGTTTCATTCCGGTGGCTTTTGCCAGTGCTGTCCATTCAATGAGTGTGCGGAGGTGATAGCGTGTACCCAGAGTCAGCACGAGTCCCGGGGTGGGAGAGAGGCAGAAGTCCGTTTTGATGTAGTTGTCGCGATAGTCGTGGAAGCCAAAGGAGTCAAGGATGTTGACGAGGCTGTCATAGGCTGTTGATTGTTCCAGTTTATGTCTCACCTCCTCCGCCTGTCGGTTGGAATAGAGGTGTTGACCGCCACCGGCTGTGATGGAGAATCTTCCGTTCAGAGCGGGAATACAATCGATTTGCAGTGGCAGTTGCCAGTAGATTTGGTCTTGTTTGAAGGTGTAGCCGATGCGTGGGCTGAAGTAGCATGCCCCGTCCATCTTTGGCAGTTTCGCATGTAGGCGTATTCGGGTTTGGAGCGAGAGTCCTTTTGATTGGCTCCATGCCACCATGGAAGGCGTGAAGATGGGTGGCAGTTTCACCGAGATGTTTCCTTCGTTCTTCAAAGAGAAGTGGTGGGAAGAGAGAAGCAAATCCTCGGTGCGCGGTCCGATGATTCTGTGGCGTCGGGGAGTCAGTGCGTTCAGCGAGTCTTGAGAACTGATGATTTCCTTTTCGTGGCGAGTCAGCGGGCGCGGTCGCAACGAATCAAAATGCTCCGGTGCCGTGATGATGCAGGTCGTGTCAATTCGGAGCAAGCATTGGCGTGTCAAATCCAGGCGTTCAGCGAGAGGTGCGCCACTGTCCTCCTTCAGCGAGTCCATGGGAAGGAAGCGGTTCTTGATGGTCATGTCGCAGGACTCATCCACCTTGTTCCCCCACATTCGGAAGCGGGAAATCACTTGAATCCTTTCCGGAAGCAGAGTTGCTTCACCCTCCGCTCCCGGGCGACCGTTGAGCGAGATGGTTCGGAAACCATATCTAAAAGTAAAAGAAAAGTGTCGCACGGCGCCCGTTTTCACGTCCACATCCACGTCCCCTTTCACGAGTTGCTCGTTGGTGAAGCGAGGTTTGATGGAAATGTGTGCCGTTTGTTTTCCTTGCGCGGTGCCATAGTAGAGCGTGCGATAGCGATAGAAACTCCTGTTGCGTGGGTGCAAGGGGTTGAGGATGCTTTCTTGCAGGAGTTTTGGCGCATAGATTCTGAAATGAAACCTTCCAAAGTCCACCATTCTTTGGGGTTCCATGTAGGTGGCGGTGGAGTGGAACGCTTTCACCTTGAAATCTGCCTCTCCCGGGTCGCGAAAGCGCATGTGAATTTCTGCTTCAGAGAAATAGTTGCGCACGCCCCGTTCCAGTCTCAGCATGCCGGGAACATAGCGGGCGATGATTCCCTTTCGTTTGGTGTACATCCGATGGCGCTGATAAATCTCGCTTTCGTAGGTCCTCGGCTGAAATCCGTTGCGTTCCACGTAGGTGAACACCAGTTGCATCACCTCATTCGTTTTCTTTTCCTCTTCGTTCTCGGCAGAGGCGGAGAGGGGAGCAAGCGTCGCGAGAAACATCCAGAGAAGCAATCTGACGCAGGAGAATGAGAGGAAACGAATCACGGAAAAGGGAAGAAGATGAAGGGTCTGAGGGTGGGGGCTATAAATTATGGAATAAGGAGGGTGGAAGGCCGTGTTCAATAAATTATGGAAACAGAAGAGTTCAAAAGAACGTACTTACGTTGTCAACCTAATTGTCAGAGCACGCCTGGAAAGTGCCGGCAATCAGGGCGTCAACTTCGGCTGACCGCTTTCACGCCCTTCACCGTTTTCAGTTTTCGGATGAGTGCGTTCAGTCGGCTCAGGTCGTCCACCATGACGGTCAGGATGCCCGAGAAGAGTCCGTCGTAGCTGTCGATGTTGATGCTGCGAAGCATGATGTGCTCCTCTTTGGAGATGATGGACGTGATGTTGTTCACGATGCCCAAGTCATCGTTGCCCACGACGCGGAGCGTGATGGGGTAGGAGCCTGTGCCCTTGCCTGCCCAGCGTGCTTTCACGATGCGGTAGCCAAAGCGGTCTCTCATGGCGGGTGCATTCGGACAGTTGGTGCGGTGGATTTTGATGCCGCCGCCTTGCGTCACGAATCCAAAGACGTCATCGCCATAGACCGGATTGCAGCAGCGTGCCATGCTGAACTCAATACCTTTCAAGTTTTGGTCAATCACCAGCACGTCGCTTTCCGTTTTCTGTTTTTGGGCAGCGACCACCTCCGAGTCCATGGAAAACTCCTCGGCACTGCGCACCGCCGAGCGTTCGCCCAATCCCTGTTCGCGTTTGGCGAGGTCGAGATAGGTGTCCAGCAGTTTGTTCGTGTCCAGTTTCTCGTCGTGGAGAGCCTTGAAGAAGTCAGAACTTTCTTTGAAGCCGCTTTTTCGGATGAGTTGGTTGATGAGGCTTTCGTCCCATTCGATTTTGCGGTTTTTCATTTTTCTCTCCAGCATTTCCTTGCCCAGTGCCATTTCTCCTGCGGTGAGCTCTCTCACGGCAGCGCGGATTTTTGCTCTGGCGTGTCCGGACTTGGCGATTTGCAACCACTCTTTTTTCGGAGTCTGCGTGCTTTGCGTGATGATTTCCACTGTCTGTCCGCTTTCCAGCGTTTGTCGGAGCGAGACGTTCTTGCCGTCGATGCGTCCGCCGATGCATTTGTTGCCCAGTCCGGTGTGGATGATATAGGCAAAGTCCAGCACGGTGGCTCCCGGCGGCAGGTGATAGAGGTCTCCTTTTGGCGAGAAGACATAGACCTCTTTGGGGCTTTCGTTGGCACTGAGGCTCTTGGTCAGCAGTGCTTCGTTGCCCGTTTCGAGGGCACTTCGGATGTTTGCCAGCCACGTGTCCACTCCTTCGCTGCCCGCCTTCACCCCTTTGTAGCGCCAGTGAGCCGCCAGACCGTGTTCAGCAATTTCGTCCATGCGCTCCGTTCGGATTTGCACTTCCACCCACTTGTCTTCCGGTCCGAGCACGGTGATGTGGAGACTTTCGTAGCCATTGCTTTTAGGGACGGTCAGCCAGTCGCGGAGGCGTTTCAGGTTGCTTTCATATTTATTGGTGATGAGTGAGAAGACCTTCCAGCACTGTTCTTTTTCCTTTTGGAGTGGCGCGTCGATGATGATTCTGATGGCGAACAGGTCATAGACCCCCTCAAAGCTGCATCCTTGTTTTTTCATCTTTTGCCAGATGGAGTGGATGCTTTTGGTTCGTCCCTTCATGTGATAGCGCAGTCCCTCGGCATCCAACATTTTTCGGATGGGCGCGGTGAAGCGTTCAATGTAGGCATCGCGAGCCTGTTTCGTGGCATTCAGTTTTTCTTTGATGTGATAGTAGGCATCGTGCTCCAAGTATTTCAGGCTCTGGTCTTCCAGTTCGCTTTTGAGTTTGTAGAGCCCGAGTTTGTGTGCAAGGGGCGCATAGAGATAAGCCGCTTCGGTGGCAGCTTTTCTTCGCTCCTCGTCGTTGTCCGAAAACTTTGCGACGCGCATCAGTGCCACGCTTCGTGCGATGAGCAGAAGAATGATGCGCATGTCGCCCGCCTGACTGATGAGCAAGTTGCGGAAGTTGTCGGTGCGCATGGCTTCCGTTTTGGCTTCGATGGTTTCCATTTTCAGGAAAGTCTTCAGCATGGTTGCCACCTCCTCTCCGAAGAGTTTTCCAATCAAGTCACACTGTTCCGTCACCTGCACCGTGGGCAGCAACACTCCGGCGAGCAGGATGTCTCCGCGGAGTCCAATTTCTTCCGCCGCCAGTTTCACTGCTTCCAGCGAAAGAACGAAGCGGTTGAATCCGGAGCTGTCGCGCAGCAGCGCAGGATTTGTGGCGAAGGCACCTTGCACGTAGTCCGCCAGCAGACGAGCCTTCTCTTTGGGCAGACGCGTCTGACTGTTGCTCCAAAGCGTCAGCAAGGAGGAAAAGAAAGAATGGCGTTCCGCCTGTTTCTTTTCGATGTCATTAGTCTGTATCATAGTCTATTCGTGTGTGGTTTTCTTTTGTTCCAGCCAATGGTCAATCAGTTTTCGGGCGAGACTGACCTTTCCGGGGATGGCGGGTAGGTTGTCTCGGCGAAACCATCCGCCTTTGTTCAGTTCGGAGCGTTGCAGGGTGAGTTCTCCGCCGGCATACTCCGCCGTGAATCCCACCATCAGCACGTTCGGGAAGGGCCAACTTTGTGAGGCGAAATATTTCAAGTTCTTGACTGTCAGTCCGGTTTCTTCTTTGATTTCTCGTTCGACGCAGTCCTCCAGGTTCTCTCCGGTCTCCACGAATCCTGCGACCAATCCGAGGTAGTCTCTTTTGAAGTTTTTGGACTGCACGAGCAGGAGTTCTTCGCCGTTGTTCCGAGTGATGGCGACAATCATTGCGGGTTGCACGTTTGCCCAAATTTCGCGGTGGCATTTTGGGCAGCGTTTGGAAATTTCGGTGCTCCATTCCGTGGGGTTGCCACAGAAGCCGCAGAAGCGTGAGGCGCGATGCCAGTGAAGAAGTTCGTGGGCTTTTGCAGCCATCCGGAAGTCGGCAGCGGGGAGCACGTAGAAACTCTCACGGAGTGAAATCCACTTGGCGTCGTTGACTGTTCCCTGTGTTTGTTCGACCTCGGCCGCCGCGTTTGCTGTTCCATCTGTGGAGACGGGGAGAGCCACCGTTTCTTTCGGCTCTTCGGTCAGCCATTGCGTCCACTCCCCCGTGGGAATTTGGTTGCGGGAGGTGAGGAGCAGCGAGTCTTTTTGGAAGATGAACAAGTGTTTCATCGGGACAGCAATAGTTCAAATTGTGTGCTGGGGTGTTCTGTAAAATGATGGAATAAGGAGTGTTCAAAAGAATGTGCTTATGTTTTCACTCTGTGTTTTTTGCGCACCCCTTCCAAGAAAGGAAAGAAGGCTGCCGGAGCGGGATTTGCCACGGCAGCCTGAATGAGTTTCTTGATGAGGTGGATGAATCAGAGTCCGAGGCTCTTTTTCACTGCTTCCACTTTCTCAGCGGCTTCAGCCGTGGCAGGGACGTAACACTTGGGGCATCCCATCTGTGCTTTGACCTCAATGTAGAACTTGATTTTCGGTTCAGTTCCGGAGGGTCTCACGCTGACTTTGGTTCCGTCTGCGGTGTACCATTGCAGCACGTTGCTTGCTTCGGGGAAGTCCAGCGGGCTTTCGTTGCCGGCAGCGTCATATTGTTTCAGCACGCCGTAGTCCTTGGTGCAAACCACCTGAGAGCCTGCGATTTCTTTCGGTCTTTCTTTTCGGAAGTTCTCCATCATAGCCTTGATTTCGTCGGCGCCGCTCTTTCCGGGCTTCACGACGTTGATGGTTTTGTTGACGGAGAGACCATATTCCATGTAGATGTCCATCAGCACGTCGTAGAGCGTCTTGCCCTGGTCCTTTGCCCAGGCGCAGATTTCAGCCAGCAGTGAGCAGGCAGAAACGGCGTCTTTGTCGCGCACGAAGTCTTCAGCCAGGAAGCCGTAGCTTTCTTCGCCGCCGCCGATGTATTGCAGTTTGCCTTCGTCGAGACGGATTTGACGTGCAATCCACTTGAAGCCGGTGTAGCAGTCATACATCTTTATCTCGTTTTTCTCAGCAATCGCCTTGATGAGTTCGGTGGTCACGATGGTTTTGACGATGAACTCGTTTCCTTTCATCTTTCCCTGCGCCTTGCGGTTCATGATGATGTAGTAGAGGAAAATCATGCAGGTCTGGTTTCCATCGACGAGAATCCATTCACCCTTGTCGTTCTTGCACGCCATGCCGACGCGGTCCGCATCGGGGTCAGACGCCATGACGATGTCTGCGTCAATCTTTTTGGCGAGGTCGAGTGCCATGGTGAGTGCTTCTCCGTTTTCGGGGTTCGGGCTGACCACGGTGGGGAAGTTTCCGTCCTTCACCATTTGTTCGGGCACGGTGTGAACGCTTTCAAATCCCCAGAGTTTGAGGGACTGCGGGATGAGCATCATGCCGGTTCCGTGGAGGGGCGTATAGACAATCTTCAGGTCTTTTTGGCGTTTGATGCATTCCGGGTCGATGCTGAGGCTGTGCACTTTTTCGAGATAGATGTCATCGATTTCTTTGCCGATGGTGACGATTAGTTCCGGTTTGCCTTCGAACTTGATGTCTTCCACGCTGACCTTGTTCACTTCGTCGATGATGCCCTTGTCGTGGGGTGCGAGCACCTGTGCGCCGTCGTCCCAGTAGGCTTTGTAGCCGTTATATTCCTTCGGGTTATGGCTGGCGGTGAGGATGATGCCGCTTTGGCATCCGAGGTGGCGGATGGCGAAGGACATTTCGGGTGTGGGTCTCATGTCATCGAAGAGATAGACTTTGATGCCGTTGGCGGAGAAGATGTTCGCAGCGGTCTCGGCGAAGAGTCGAGAGTTGTTGCGGCTGTCGTGTCCCACCACCACGCTGATTTCGTCGCGGTCTTTGAAGTTCAGGTTCAGATAGTTTGAGAGACCTTGGGTGGCAGCGCCGACGGTGTAGATGTTCATGCGGTTGGTGCCGGGTCCCATGATGCCGCGCAGTCCTCCGGTTCCGAATTCGAGGGTGCGGTAGAAAGAGTCGATGAGTTCGGTCTTGTCGGGGTTTTCCACCATGGCTTTGACAGCCTTTTGGGTTTCAGCGTCATAGCAACTGTCCGTCATCCATTTGCGGGCAGTTTCTTCGCATTGTGCGATGAGTGCTTGTTGGTTTTCCATGATTTGAGGCGAGTGTTGCTCGCGGTTGAGGGTTGTTATTAAGTATATATATTATGATTCAAATATATTATGATTCAAGCGTGTCTTCTTCCGGTTTTCATTCCTTCATGGGCAGCACCTCAATCCAGTAGCCGTCCGGGTCGGAGATGAAATAGAGTCCCATGTCGTGGTTTTCGTAGCAGACGCATCCCATTTCTTTGTGGAAAGTTCTGGTGGCGTCATAGTCTCCGGGCACTCTGAGGCAGATGTGGAACTCACATTCCCCGAGGTTGTAGGGTTGCGGGTGGTCTTTGAGCCACGTCAGTTCCAGGCGGAACGGGCTGAGTTCGTTGCCGAGATAGACAATTTTGAAAGCCCCTTCGGGTCCGTTGATTTCGCCGCAGGGTTTCAGTCCCAGTGCTTTCTCGTAGAATGCGATGCTTCGTTCGAGGTCTGTCACATTGATGTTGAAGTGGTCAAATTTGGCTTGTATGTCCATGCTTTGAAAGATTGTTCGTCTTTGTTCATCGTTGTTCACGAAGCAAAGGTAGATATTTATTTGTAATTTCGCGCTCTGAAAAGAAGTTTTGGGTGCGAGAAGTGTTCACTTTTCTCCCTTCTTCTTCCTTATTCTTTTCTTAAAGGTATGAACACAGTTGTATTTGACTTAGACGGCACGCTTTTGGACACGCTGACCGATTTGTCCAACGCCGTGAACCACGCTCTGCGTGAGCACGGGCTCCCCGAACGCACCACCGCCGAGGTGCGCAGTTTCCTGGGCAACGGCATTCGTTTTCTCATGGAACACGCTGTGGGAGAGCATCTTGGCGAATGTGACTTCGAGCAAGTCTTTGCCAGTTTTCGAGCCTATTACGTGGCGCATTGTTTGGACTTCACTGCGCCCTATCCCGGCATCATGCCCCTGCTCGCCGAACTCAAGGCGCGCGGTGTTCGCATGGCGATTGTCTCCAACAAACTCCATCCCGCCGTGCAATCTCTGAATCAACGCTTTTTTGCCGACTACGTCACCTCTGCCGTTGGCGAGAGTGCCACCGTGCGACGAAAACCCTGTCCCGATGCCGTCATGGCAGCGTTGCGGGAGTTGGGCAGCAGTCCTTCCGAAGCGATTTACGTCGGAGATTCCGAGGTTGATTTGGAAACTTCTCAGCGTGCCGGTCTCCCCTGTGCCCTGTGTCTGTGGGGCTTCCGTGACGAAGATTTTTTGCGGAAACTTCCCGGCGCCTCCCTTTTCCTCCGCCAACCCTCCGATTTGTTGTCTTTGGTTTGAGGCGCGGCTTTCTCATTTTTTCTATTGCTGTTCGCTAAGTAATATGAAAATAATAAGTTGCGTCAGATTTGAATGACATTTTCGAGGTCAGATTTTCACCCGAAG
>NZ_JADYUH010000240.1 GCF_021531665.1 Prevotellamassilia timonensis | reverse complement strand
GCTCCGGATTTTCAGCCTGCCACATCATCCCCCTGTCGGGTTGCATCCATCGCAAGGCGATAAACAGAAAAAACTTTTCCCGGCAGGAACCGCATCTTATCTGTGCATTCATCAAGTGCAAAGTCGCAGCGACTGAGCCGCAGTAAGGCGGAGTAGGTGGCGAATTCATCGCGCTACCATTGAACGGTTTATTTGCATCTTATCTGTGAATTCATCAAGTGCAAAGCCGCAGCG
>NZ_JADYUH010000239.1 GCF_021531665.1 Prevotellamassilia timonensis | reverse complement strand
TCAGTATGGACGAGTTTGACCGCTATTCCGAGCGTCAGATGGCTACGCTGAAGAACCTCATGCAACTGACGGAAGTACGGGTGAAGCCACCGCGCAGCCGCGTGTACAGACTGATGCGCCGCATGGCAGCCTTCATCGGTACGTCAAACATGACGGAACTTCTGACCGACCCGACGGGTTCGCGCCGCTTCTTCTGCCAGATGGTGGAGGCGCCGATTAGTCGCGAGGCGATAGA
>NZ_JADYUH010000238.1 GCF_021531665.1 Prevotellamassilia timonensis | reverse complement strand
GATTCATCTTGACGCTTCGGTCAAGACAGGGTGAGGTATTACCTTTTCCGAACGATTCCTTGGACGGTTTCCGGACGCTTCCTCGGACGGTTTCCACATACTACTTCGAACCACTCAGTTCCGTAACAAACTCAAAAAAAATATATATGAAAACAAAGAATTTGAAAGTCCTTTTGGCGAAAAGATTAGTCAAGGACATCTTCGCAAATCTCGGGGAACTCTGCGCGTTGATGGCGA
>NZ_JADYUH010000237.1 GCF_021531665.1 Prevotellamassilia timonensis | reverse complement strand
CCCCCACATTGGAACTGAGACACGGTCCAAACTCCTACGGGAGGCAGCAGTGAGGAATATTGGTCAATGGGCGCAAGCCTGAACCAGCCAAGTAGCGTGCAGGAAGACGGCCCTATGGGTTGTAAACTGCTTTCAGTCGGGAATAATTCGTCGGTCGTGACCGGCGTTGCAGGTACCGTCATAAGAAGGACCGGCTAATTCCGTGCCAGCAGCCGCGGTAATACGGAAGGTCCGGGC
>NZ_JADYUH010000236.1 GCF_021531665.1 Prevotellamassilia timonensis | reverse complement strand
ATGAATTCGCCACCTACTCCGCCTTACTGCGGCTCAGTCGCTGCGGCTTTGCACTTGATGAATTCACAGATAAAATGCGATTCCTGCCGGGAAAAGATTTATTTCTGTCTATCGCCTTGCGATGGAGGCAACCCGACAGGGGGATGATGTGGCAGGCTGCAAATCCAGAGCTTGCTCGGGAATTTCCAGCCGGCACAGCATCAAAGGCTCGTCAGAGCCGTTTGCATCAAGCGCAAGG
>NZ_JADYUH010000235.1 GCF_021531665.1 Prevotellamassilia timonensis | reverse complement strand
CGCGGCTCAGTCGCTGCGGCTTTGCACTTGATGAATTCACAGATAAGATGCGGTTCCTGCCGGGAAAAGGTTTAAGGGGTGTTCTATAAATTACGGGATAAGAAACGTTCAAAAGAAAGTGCTTACGTTTTGGTTGGCTTCTTAGCGCGCCCTTTTGTCAGTTGAGGAAGGAGCATAGCGGGCTATGTGACTGACGAAACTTACAAAAGTTCATCTCTAAGAAATCAAAAATCAACTC
>NZ_JADYUH010000234.1 GCF_021531665.1 Prevotellamassilia timonensis | reverse complement strand
GACCAAAACGTAAGCACTTTCTTTTGAACGTTCCTTATCCCGTAATTTATAGAACACCCCTTAGGATTGCGTTGCAAATTCAATGATAGCTGCGGTAGTAGAGCCGCACCACTGAAACTCGTCACCGAGAAATAATGCACCGGCACGCAGCATCTACTATACATAAATCAATACTTCGTTAATTTTCAGTTTATAGATTCAATTATAACATGTTACGTCATATATACAGCACCTCTGAC
>NZ_JADYUH010000233.1 GCF_021531665.1 Prevotellamassilia timonensis | reverse complement strand
GGGTTTTTCCGGTTTTTGTCTTTCATTCATTCGTTCAATTTCTGAACATTTCGCGCGTTCCGTGTTCCAAAACCAATTAATGGCTTTTTAATGGAATCAATTCATGGACATTCATGTTTCAAAAAGGGTGCGCTCCTAGCAAGAAATGTTTCTCCATTAATGCCCATAAATTGTCTCATTAATTGTCCCATTAATTTCTGAACATTTCGCGCGTTTCGTGTTCCAAAACAAATTAATGACTT
>NZ_JADYUH010000232.1 GCF_021531665.1 Prevotellamassilia timonensis | reverse complement strand
GTACGTCAAACATGACCGAACTGTTGACCGACCCGACGGGTTCGCGCCGCTTCTTCTGCCAGATGGTGGAGGCTCCGATTAGTCGCGAAGCGATAGACCACGACCAACTCTATGCACAGGTCATGGCGGAGTTGGCAGCGGGTCAGCCGACCTTCTTCTCCAAAGAGGAAGAGGCTGAGATAGAAGAACATAACCGCACCTTCTACCGCCAGTCCCCGTTGGCGGAAGCGTTCCACAAGTCGT
>NZ_JADYUH010000023.1 GCF_021531665.1 Prevotellamassilia timonensis | reverse complement strand
TTGCCTTCCTCTAATTTTAATTTGCCTTCCTCTAGTTTAAATTAGGGGAAGGCAAAGAAAAATTATGCGCCGAATAGGCAAAATTAGGAGGCGAAAAGTGTTCCGGTAAGTTAAAAATGTTAATGTCGAATCGCTGAAAAATGACTCAAAATTGTTGGATTTTTGGGGCGGAAGCCTACCCCAACCCCTCCCTGTAGGGAAGGGCTTTTCTAAGCCTACCCCAACCCCTCCCTAAAGGGAAGGGCTTTTCAAACTTCGACATGAGGTTATATATGAGGGTTTTGTGTAGTTTTGCGCAGTGCTTGGGACGCCGTTGTGTAAGGTTTGCATGTAGGGTTTGTGTAGGGTTTGTGCATAGTTTGAAGCACAAACTATACACAGCGTAACGCACTAAATATCAGAATGGGTTGGGGCGAAATGTAGGGTTTTGTGTAGGGTTTGCAGAGTTTTTTGTTTTTCCCTTTTATTCATGTATAGTATAGTTATAACAAACCCCAAAAAAAGCGTTAGCACACCCGGACGAATCATGGCTGCTGTCTTTTCGGTCTCAGTTCTCCGCTTCCGGCGCAGATGCGTAGGTCGGGAGATGGTCGGAGTGAAGAAAATGTTCATGGGTGTTCTAAAAATTACGGGATAAGGAGCGTTCAAAAGAAAGTGCTAACGTTTTGGTCGGTTTCTTAGAGTGTCCTTTTGTCAGTTTCGTCGGTCGCATAGGTTTCCGTGCTCCTTCCTCCACTGACAGAAGTTCACCTCTAAGAAATTGAGACTCAACCCAACTTAATTTTTTATAGAACAACCCTTAACCAAAATCAAACTATGGCTTTTCAGTAGTTTCCCGTATGAAGTCACTTATCACCACTCTTTTCTTGTTTTTACACAGCAGCGAGTGCCTGTTCCAAGGCAGCGAGGAGGTCGTCGATGTGCTCCGTGCCGATGCTGAGGCGCACGGTGGAGGGAGTGATGTGTTGTTCGGCGAGTTCCTCGGGTGAGAGTTGAGAGTGTGTGGTGGTGTAGGGATGAATGACGAGGCTCTTGACGTCTGCGACGTTTGCCAGCAGGGAGAAGATTTCCAAGTGGTCGATGAAGCGCCATGCAGCGTCCTGGTCTCCTTTGATTTCAAAGGTAAAGATGGAAGCGGCTCCGTTCGGGAAGAGTTTTTCGTAGAGCGCGTGGTCGGGGTGTGTCGGCAGAGAGGGGTGGTTGACGCGAGCCACCTTCGGATGCTTCGCCAGGAAGTCCACGACGCGGAGGGCGTTTTGCACGTGGCGTTCCACACGGAGGGAGAGCGTCTCAAGTCCTTGCAAAAGGATGAAGGCGTTGAACGGAGACAGCGTGGCTCCGGTGTCGCGAAGCAGGACGGCACGGATGCGGGTGACAAAGGCGGCGGGACCGGCTACGTCGGCGAAGATGGCACCGTGGTAGGAGGGGTCGGGTTTTGCCAGAGATGGGAATTTGTCGGCGTTGGCTTTCCAGTCAAAGGTGCCGCCATCGACGATGACGCCGCCAAGGCTGCTGCCGTGTCCGCCGATGAATTTTGTGGCAGAGTGAACCACGATGTCCGCTCCGTGTTCGATGGGGCGCAGAAGCCAGGGAGTGGCGAACGTGTTGTCCACGATGAGAGGAATGTGGTGGCGGTGTGCCACTTCGGCAACGGCGTCGAGGTCTGTCACGTCAGAGTTCGGATTACCGAAAGTTTCGGCGAAGACCAGTTTGGTTTCGGGACGGATGGCAGCGTCCAATGCGTCGAGGTCACGGAGCGAAACGATGGTGTGGCTGATGCCCTGTGTGGCGAGCGTGTGGGTGATGAGATTATAGGAGCCTCCGTAGAGATTGTCTGCGCAGACGATGTGGTCGCCGGCTGCGAGAATGTTCTGAAGCGCATAGGTGACGGCAGCTGCACCACTTGCCACGGCGAGTCCTGCAACGCCTCCTTCGAGTGCGGCAACGCGACTTTCAAAGACTCCCTGCGTGGAGTTGGTCAGACGGCCGTAGATGTTGCCCGGGTCGCGCAAGCCGAAACGGTCGGCGGCGTGAGCGGAGTTACGGAAGACGTAGGAAGTGGTCTGGTAGATGGGCACGGCGCGTGCATCGGTGGCGGGGTCCGGCTGTTCTTGCCCTACGTGGAGTTGGAGCGTCTCGAAGTGAAGTTTTTTCTGTGTCATGGTGTTTGAGTGTTGTTTTGTTTTTAATTTTTCTGGTGCAAAGGTAGGGAGACTGCATATTTCTTCCAAAAGATTTTGAAAACTTAGAAGATAAACCTAATTTTGTCACGTTAAACAGAAAACTCCTTCTGTTTCATGCTTCTTTTTCCCGTTTTGGCAGAAAATTCTTCGGCAGATGTTTTGGGACGTCTGAACCGTGTGTCGCGGGCGGGGTGGGGAAAGCATGAAAACCGCGAGGCTTGGGCGTGAATCTCCCCCAAAAATGACGCAAGCCTTTCTTTTGAACGCTCCTTATTCCATAATCCAATAGAACAACCCCTCAAAAACGCAAAACATGGATGCCATTGATTTGAAGATTCTTCGAGAGTTGCAGAAGAACGCACGACTGACCCACAAGGAACTCGCCGCAAAGGTGAACCTCAGCACGACGCCCGTTTTCGAGCGTGTGAGGAAACTCGAACGCGAAGGAATCATCGACCGCTACGTCACCGTCCTGAACTCCGAAAAGCTTGGGAAAGGTTTCACCGTCTTCTGTTCCGTGAAGATGGCGCGGCTGGGCAAGGAAATTGCCGACAACTTCGCCCAAACCGTTGCTGCCATTCCCGAGGTGACGGAGTGCTACAACATCTCCGGACAGTATGACTACCTGCTCAAAATCCAGGCGCCGGACATGAAATACTATCAACAGTTCGTGCTCAACGTCCTCGGCACCATCGAACACCTCGGCTCGCTGGAGAGCTCGTTTGTCATGGACGAACTGAAGCATGACTACGGTGTCAGCGTCTGAGAACGGCTCGGTGTGGCTTTTGAAACACTGCCTGTCTCAGGGGGAAAGAGCCTCCCGCGCCTTGAGAATGTGAATAATCCTTATAAAATGGTGGGGTGGAGGGCGTTCCGCAACGGGAAAGCTGACGAAACGGCGAAAACTGCGTATATTCGCTGCGAAAACGGCAGCAAAACGTGCGCCAAGCATGCATCGCCCGTTTCAGAAGTAAAACCAAGTTTCATTCGTAGCCTATACCTTATTATATAGTAGCCTATACCTTATTATATATATAGCAGCCTATACCTTATTATATATATAGCAGCCTATACCTTATTATATAGTAACCTATACCTTATTAAATATATGTCATGAAAAAATCTATCCTTTCCCTCGTTGCGCTCTGTGCCGCTTTGCCGCTCTGCGCTTTCTCCTTCCTCGCTCCTTCCCATGCCGCTTCAGACCGTCGCATTGCCGGGGCGGAAGAACCCGATACCGTCGTTTATGAAGAAGAGGACGTGTGGTCAGCAGACACCGGCGAGGTGGTAGAAGAGTACACCGAAGACGGAATTTCAAGTATTTGTCCGTTCGACGAATCCCTGCTTACAGAGAGTCAGCTGAAGGACGGCGACTTCGAACTCAAGAACTCGCAGGACCAAAACTATTCCGTGCAGTTTGCCTTCCAGCTCTTCTATCTTTCCAACGACAAACCGTCGGACTCCTACGTGGCTCTCGTGAACCGCGTCATGAACGCGGGAATGATGAAGCCCGGCAAGGACGTCAAATCGCTTGATAAAATCGCCGAGTTGCGTTGGAAGGATGCGAAGGAGAGTTATCAGGAAGACGTAAAAACTGCCGGCGTGCCGTTCAACCACTACTATCGCACCGCCATTCAGCCTGCTTGGAAATCCAATGCTTGCGGCGGCGTGACGACCTATTCCGTGGAGGACGAAGCCTTCACAGGCGGGGCGCACGGCATGAGTTGGCAATATTGCCTCTCGTTGCGCGACAGTGACGGAGCCCTCATCGGTCTGACCGACCTGTTCCGTGAAGACTGTCTGCCAAAGGTCTTTGAACTCATCGGCGAGAAACTTGCCGCGCGTCCCGGCGCATCCAACAACACAGACGTTTGGCTGCCCGTCGCAGAAATCCAACAACCCTCCGCCGAAGACTATCTGAACCGTGCCGGAGGCGTGGAAGAATATGGCGGTAAGTTCTACCCACGACCCGCCGTGACCTCCTGCGGCGTCCTCTTCTCCTATCAACGCTACGAAAAAGACTGCTATGCCGCCGGCGCGATTCACATCCTGCTGACCAACGAAGAAATTGCGGCGTGGAGAAAGTGAAACATAAAAGGGGGGGGCTAAAAATTAGGTTGAAAACGTAAGCACTTTCTTTTGAACGTTCCTTATCCCGTAATTTATAGAACACCCCAAAACCAAGATGAAATGAAAATTCTCTTTCTTACCTTCCTCTATTTGGAAAAAACCTCCGGCATCTCCAAGAAAATCCAAGCGCAGGTGCAAGCGCTCGGCAAGGGAGGCGCAGAGGTTCATCTCTGTCACTTTGAAGCCATGGCGGACGGACGCCATTGGGCACTGGATGGCGAAGACATCGGACGCATCGGAGGCAGAAAGGACGTGGTTTTGAAAAACGCTACGGGAAGTTTCTATCAGCCCGTGCTCCGCACCCTCCGCGAGGGAGGTTACGATTGGCTCTACTTTCGCTACAACCTGAACGCCACCCCTTTCATGATTCGCTTCATGGCAGAGGTCAGAAAACTCGGCGTGCGCATCCTCATGGAAATTCCTACCTTCCCCTACGACGGCGAGTTCCGCGACCTTCCTCTGATGCGTCGCATCGCTTTTGAGACGGAGAAATGGAGTCGCAAACGCTTCCACCGCTTCGTAGACAAAATTGTCACCTTCAGCGACGACCGAGAAATCTTCGGCATTCCCTGTGTCAATCTCTCCAACGCCGTGGACCCCGAACAGATTCCCCTGCGAGCCGTTGTGCCTCGCCACGACTACGTCAGAATGACCGGCGTGGCAATCCTCAGTTTCTGGCATGGCTATGACCGCCTCATCCGTGGCATCGCAGCCTATCGTGCCGCTCACCCGCAAGGAAGAGAAGTGCGGTTTGACGTGGTCGGAGGAGGCGAAATTCGCGACCAACTCGAGCAGTTGGCTCGTGAGTTGGGTGTCGCGGACTGCGTGAAGTTCCACGGGCTTCTCTATGGTGACGAACTGAACCGCGTGTTCCTCGACACCGACCTCTGTGTGGGCTGTCTCGCCTGCCACAGAAAGCACATCGTCGAGGTGAAGTCTCTGAAGAATGTGGAATATGCCATGCGCGGCATCCCCATGGTCTATTCTGAGCAAAACAACGACTTCGACAACCGCCCCTATGTGCTCAAAGCCACAGCCGACGAATCGCCGGTGGATGTCGCTGACCTGTTGCGCCGTTTTGAAAAAGCGGAGCGCGACCCCGAAACCATTCGCCGCTCGGTGGCTCACCTGAGTTGGGAATTCCAGATGAAGAAACTGCTGGAAGAAATGAAAGCTGTCCGGTGAACGCCTCTTGAAGTCTGCGGCGGTCACGTAAAATTCCCCAAAACGACGGGGTTTGGTTCTTCAAAACGATGGGTTTCATTTCACAAAACGACGCGTATATTTTTTGAGGGGTTCCACACCCCTCTTTTTTTGTGACTTTCAGCTGTTTTGTTTTTGGTGTTCCCGGTTCCGTTTTGTGGCTGTCTGATTCTTTTTTGTTTGATTTCTTCTTTTCTTCTTGGTTTTGTTTGGTGGTTTTGATTTTGTGCGTACTTTTGCGGCGTGGGAGTTATAACCACTGAAAGCAGCCCGCGAAGGTGCAGAACCTCAGCCGACAGAGATGCCGGCTGTTGTATTTTTATGGAGTTTGTTGTTTATATAATCCCCAAAACGACGGGGGGTGGTTTTTCAAAACGTTGGGTTCCATTACACAAAACGATGCGTATATTTTTTGAGGGGGCACACCCCTCTTTTTTGTGGCTTTCTGCTGTTTTGTTTTTGGTGTTCCGCGGTTCCGTTTTGTGGCTGTCTGATTCTTTTTGGTTTGATTTCTTCTTTTCTTCTTGGTTTTGTTTGGTGGTTTTGATTTTGTACGTACTTTTGCGGCAAGAAATAGCGTTTGGAGTTCAGCGCCGGGTTGCATACTCGGAAGTGTTGCTCCTTTCGCTATTTCTTTTTTTACGTGTTTAATAAAGTCCTGCGCATCGGAAATGCTGTGCAGCACGAAATCTCCCCAATCGTATTCTCTGACAATTATATAGGCTTTTATGTCACGTACAGTTGTCTCGAAGATATGAGACTAAACAACTCTTTTAACTCCTTTATGGCTCTCTGCTACACCAACATACGTTGAATTTGCCATAACTTCATTTATATTCAGTAGCATGATATTTTTTATAATCCCCAAAACGACGGGGTGGTTTTTCAAAACGATGGGTTTCATTTCACAAAACGACGCGTATATTTTTTGAGGGGTTTCACACCCCTCTTTTTTTCGCTCCGGGGTCTGGGTTCGCTCCGGGCTCTGAGTCCTAAGTTCACTCTGGCTTCGCTCTGGGTTCTGAGTCGGCGCTTTTGTTCGTTTCGCTTCTGTTTTTCGCTCGTTCTTGTAGCCTTTTCGCTTGTTTCTCCACTTTTTTTGTGGTTGAACTCTACTTTTTTCTTGATTTTGTTTGGTGGTTTTGATCTTGTGCGTACTTTTGCGGTGCGATCGATGGGTTAACCTTAAGAGACCCGCTTTCGCTCCAGTCAGGTTATTTGCCTGGCTTTTTTTATTTGTATTATTTCTTCACCTTGGATATATAATCCCCAAAACGACGGGGTGGTTTTTCAAAACGATGGGTTTCATTTCACAAAACGACGCGTATATTTTTTGAGGGGGCACACCCCTCTTTTTTGTGTCTGGACAGTACTTTCTTTCCGCGCTTTTGTTTGTTTCGCGCTTTCGTTTGTGTCTGTTCCGCGCTTTCGATTTGGGTGTTCTGATTCTTTTTTTGTTTTCTTCTTTTTTCTTGGTTTTGTTTGGTGGTTGTTGCTTTGTGTGTACTTTTGCATACAAGAAAGGTCTTGGCGGGCCTGTCACACGTCGGCTGGAAACAGTGCAGGCATCGGCAGGATACCAAGACCTTTTTTGGGACACTTATTTTTGCTGAAAATCAACAAAACAGACCAACTATACGCCCATAGTTCCCACTATAAAAATACACCTCTCATTGAGAATGCAACGCAATCTTAAATGAAAGAGCCGTGTGTTTCTTGTAAAATATTTCTGCAATTATTTGTTATTAGAGAAAAAACATTAGCTTTGCATCGTAAATATGATGATCATCGGTTTGTGCCGATTCAATGATAACAGAACCCGTTAGCATCCCGTAGAACTGCTGGCGGGTCGCTTTTTTTATTACAATGAACCAGCGCCCACGCACAATAGAAGAACAGGTTCCCTTTTTTAACAACGGCAACATTTCGTCAAGATAGTGTCTTCTTTCGATTTTCCTCTCTGACTTTTTTTTCATACTCGTGCGTTGTCTGACAGGCTCCGCAGACTTCGTCTGATGGGCTTGAACAGGGTTTGTTCAATGCTTGTTCAATGGTTGTTCAATGCTTGTTCAATGCTTGTTCAATGGTTGTTCAATGGTTGTCACCATGCGTTGTGTCCTCCGTTTTCTGCTTCGAGCATGAATGCGGACGCCGCTGCGGTTTCTGTTTCGTCTCCCATGAGTTTTGGCAGGTTTGGTGTGATTGTTCCTTTAGCGACTCCTTTGAGCCGTCGAATGGAGCGTTCCCAAGGTTTTCACCAAAGCGAAAAAGGCTGCGACCGAAAAGACGGTGACGCAGCCTTTTTTGTGCATGTGCCGAGGCTTTGACGTTTGAGCCTCCGTTTTTGACGAGTCTCCGATTCAGAGACGCTCGTTGCGGAGAAAGTTCCCCACGATGCGGGCATAGCCCTTCGGGTCTTTCTGATAACTCCGAGCGTGAGTGGCGTCGTCCACCCACCATCGCGCCTTGGGACCGGGGTGCGCCTCAAAAAGTTCCTCGCCCATGGAGAAGGGAACGTAGGTGTCGGCGGTGCCGTGAATGAAGAGCATCGGGCCGCGACTCTTGCGAATGAGTTTCAAGGGAGAGGCGTCCTCAAACTTCCAGCCGAAGCGCAAACGACAAAGTTCCGAGGCGCAGGGAAGAAGGGGGAAGGCGGGCAGAGAGAACTGCTCGCGCAACTCTTTGCGGAACTGCTCATAGACGCCGGTGAAGCCGCAGTCCTCCACATACATCTGAATGTAACTCGGCTGGTCGGGTGAGGCGGAGAGCATCATCGTCGCCGCTGCGCCCATGGAGACACCGTGAACCACGACGCTGACGGAGTCGCCGAAGATGTCGGGGAGCATGTAACTCCAAAGCAGCAAGTCGTCCACGTCTTCCCAACCCATGCCGATGTGGTCGCCGCCGGAAGTGCCGGCGTGGCGAAGGTCGGGCACAAGAATGTTCATGGAGAATTCTTCGCGATACATTCTCGCCAGGTGGGTCATCCGGACGCCGCAGTCGGTGTAGCCGTGAACGAGCAGTACCGTGCGGCGCGTGGGTTGCGGGGCAGGGGAGTAGAAGGCATGGAGCGAGGTACCGTCGAGGGCGGTGAGTGTGGTGTCGTGCCAGGCTCCGGCGCGGGAGAGTGAATCGTGCCAGGCGCGAAGTCCGGGATAGACGCTGTCCATTTCGTGCCAGGCGCGCTCCGTGTCAAACCCGCGATTGCCGGGGCGGAGCGCATAGTCCAACAGATACCATGAGGCAGCGGTCAGTCCCGCTCCCAGCAGCATGACTGTCAGGGCGGAGACGAGAAGGGTGCGTTTGAGCAGTGTTTTTTTCATGAGAAAGAGTGGGCGCAGTGATGTCAAGAACCTAAGGTAAAGATGTAAAACGACTTATTTCTCAAAGTGTTGATAGTCCTTGCTGTGTCGCCAGTCACCGCCCCACCGGAAGCCGTGGGCTTTGAAGAGTTTCACGCAGAGGTCTGAGGCAGAGAGTTTGTGGGGGAAGTTTTTCCGCCGGTCGGCATAGGCTCTTCCCGCGGCGGGATTGACGCGTGCGCCGCCCTGCGAGACGTGAGGATTGAAGAGCGGGTTGATGTCAATGGCAAGTCCGAGTGCGTGTTTGGAGAGGCTGCGGCTTCCCTTCACGCGGCGAAAGTTGAAGCAGGAAGTGTTGTTTGCCTCCATGGAACGCGTGTCGTCGGCATCAAAGTCATCGATGAGGCGAATCTGTGCAATCGGATAGCGAGCGCGGAAAAGTTCCTGGAAAATTTCGAGCAAGTCGTTGGCAATGCGGCGGTGGCAGACAATCTCCCCGTGCTTCACCTTGCCTTCAAGCGTGTGGTGAAGCACCCGCACGTAGCGCAATTCCGAGCGTGGGACGGTGCATCCGCTCTTGTAGCTCTTCCCCTTCATCCGCTGAAACACCGCATCGGGCACGGGCGACACCGAGAAACCTTCACGCTGCGCCTGCAACGGAAGACTGAGAAGAAAAAAGAAAAGCGAAAGCAGGAAAGTTTGCGGCATGGTCATCGGGAAGAGCACTTGAGATGAGGTGTGTGGCTATATATAATAAGGAGTGCGGCTGTATATATAATAAGGCGTTCACGCCTTCTTTGTCGTTTGAACAAATCCCGCTTTCCGGCGTTTCCACTCTTTCCAGATGTCGTGGAGAAGCGGCAGCGAAAGCCCAATCTTGGCGGCGATGAGTGGGGTGGCTTCCATCCAGTAGTGACAAATCAGTTCAGCCGCCACCAGCCAAAGCGCGCTCTTCAGGAGCGGCGGAAGAATGGCTGTCCAAATCTGTTGCGGTCGTTCGCCGAAGCAACGCGTCACCAGCACGTGGAAGGTGGCCCAAAGCGAGAGCACATAGGCTACATCAATCAGAATGGCAACGGAAACGGTTGAGTGCCACACTGCCAAGCCTGCCGCCAGTGCCGAAAGGTTCAGCACAACCGGAACGAAACCGCAGAGGAACATCCACTTCGGTTTCCCCGTCACCAGGAAGAACGGACCTTGAAGCGCATAGACCAACTGGAAACCCACGGACAAGGCGAAGATGCGGAACACAGGAACGGCTGCGTCCCAGTTGCTACCCAAAACGATGCCGATGATTTCCGGACTGAAAAACGAAAGCAGCACCGAAAGTGGAAAGCCAATCTGCGCAAACAGCCGCACGGCACTGCGAAACTGGCGGAAGAGAAAAGCACGGTCGTTCTGATAGGCACTCAGCACGGGATGAATCACCGGATTCACCACCGCCGTCACCTGCTGCACGGGCATGAGCATCAGTGTGTATGCCTTTTCATAGAATCCCAACTCGCTCATCGGCATGAATTTCCCGACCACCAACTTGTCCAAATTGCGCGAGAAATAGTTCAGCACATTGTACCAAAGGTTGTAGGAAGAATATCCGACGAGCATCTTCACCTCTGAATATGCCGGACGGAAGAAGAACGGGAGCGGAGAGACCTTGACATAGTTCACCACGAAAAGCAGTGCGGAAGAAACGAGCGGCGTGACAATCAGCGCATAGACTCCCGCGCCCAAGAAAGCCGCTGCCACGGCGGAGGTGCCTGCCACGAGGTTCACGCCCGCTGTTCGGAACGCCATGAACCGAAACTTTTTGGCTCGGAGGAGCAGGGCATTGGGCACAATGTTCAGCGAGGCAAAGAGCACCTGAAGTGCCACCAGCTGCACCAAGCCGCAGAGCGCAGGCTCTCCATAGAACGATGCCACGGGACTCCCGCAGAAAAAGAAAAGCAGGGCGAGCAAAATGCCGCCCCACCCGCAGAAGGAGAAAACGTGACTGATTTGACGCGGCGTCAGAGAGCGGTGCTGAATGATGGCTGCCGCCACGCCGAAGTCGCAGAACATCAAGAAGAAATTGGAGAACACCGACGTGATGGCTGCCAGTGCAAAGAGTTCAGGAGAGAGCAAGCGTGCCAACACGGCAATCACTCCCAGATTCACCGCCATGCCGCTGTATTTTGCCACGGCGAGGAAGAGTGAACCGGAAACCAGTTGGCGCTTCACCGACGGACTTTCTTGAGAGGAACTGTTTTGCATGAGGTTCTTCGTGTTTTGCAGAGAGGGTCAAAGTCTGCCGTCCACCATTTCGCGCGGAAGAATGCTCTTCACGTCATAAATCACCCCGGGCTCCTTCACCAGTGCCTTCAGGTCAAGCGCAGAGAAAGCGTCGTGAGCCACGCAGAGCACGACGGCATCATATTTCTCCTCAGGGACTTCCTTCACGAGATCAATGCCGTAGGCTTTCTTCACGCTCTCTGCATTCGCCCAC
The DNA here is from genome assembly GCF_021531665.1 of Prevotellamassilia timonensis. GTDB lineage: Bacteria > Bacteroidota > Bacteroidia > Bacteroidales > Bacteroidaceae > Alloprevotella. The sequence continues at coordinate 23,931 of NZ_JADYUH010000023.1, read as the reverse complement.
GGATCGCAGACGGTGATGTGCGGCGTGAATTCTCTCAGCGTGCTGAAAATGTCCACCACTTTCGTGTTGCGGATGTCCGGGCAGTTCTCCTTGAAGGTGATTCCGAGCAGGAGGATGCGTGCGTCCTTCACCATCACGCCTTTCAGGTTCATGTGTTTGATGACTTGGTTTGCCACGTAGTTTCCCATGCCGTCGTTCAGCCTTCGGGCAGAGAACATGATTCTCGGAAGCACACCATAGACTTGCGCTTTCTGAATGAGGTAGTAGGGATCAACGGAGATGCAGTGTCCGCCGACAAGTCCCGGTTTCATTCGGATGAAGTTCCATTTTGTGGCAGCGGCGTCAATGACTTCCTGCGTGTCGATGCCCATGGCGTTGAAGATTTTTGCCAGTTCATTCATGAACGCGATGTTCACGTCGCGCTGTGAGTTCTCAATGATTTTTGATGCTTCGGCAACGCGGATGGAAGAGGCGAGGTGAGTGCCTGCTTGAATCACGGCACGATAGACGGCATCCACTTTCTCTGCCGTTTCGGGCGTGCTTCCCGAAGTTACTTTTTTGATTTTCTCCACCGTGTGAAGTTTGTCACCGGGGTTGATGCGCTCGGGAGAATAGCCGGCAAAGAAGTCTTGGTTGCATTTCAAACCGGAGACCTGCTCCACCACGGGCACGCATTCTTCTTCCGTCACGCCGGGATAGACTGTGGATTCATAGACCACGATGTCTCCTTTCCCAATCACCTGTCCCACCGTGCGGCTGGCAGAAATCAGAGGCTGCAGGTCCGGGTGGTTGTCGGCATCCACGGGAGTGGGCACTGCCACCACATAGAAGTTGCAATCCCGAATCTCCTCCAAGTCACACGTGCAGCGGAATCCGTGCTGCTCCATGGCTTCGCGCAGCAGATGGTCCTCCACTTCAAGCGTGGCGTCGTGACCGCCGTTCAGCGCAGCGACGCGGTGAGGGTTCATGTCAAAACCCACGGTCGGGAATTTTGTGGAAAAAAGACGGGCGAGGGGCAGACCCACGTAGCCCAAACCAATCACGGCAATCTTCGTGGGCGTTTCGGGATTGAGTCCTTTATTCTTGTTGTCCATAATTCAATGGTTAATTTAGGGGCGTTCTAAAAATGGGTTGAGTTGGATTTCTTAAATCTTGTCGAGTCCTTTGGTGAACTTCAACCAGTAGTATTTCAAGGGGTTCTTGTATTTCAACTGCTTCCAGGGGCGGCTGGCGTGCGGTCGGTGCAGCACGGGCAGCGTCAGGCAGAGCAGGTTCTTCAGTCCGAGGTCAAGTGAGGCGTGGGAGATGGTGACGTCATACCAGTTCTTTGTGGCGTCCAGCGAGGTGAAGGGGAAGGCTTTCAAAAGGCGCGGCGTCAGCAGGGAGCAGCAGAAACTGCAGTGCTTCTTTGACTCCGTGACAGCCTTTTCCCAGTTCTTGGCATAGAGGTAGGGATAGTTCACCTGTCCTGTCTCGTCGGTCGTCACCGATGCCACGATGCCGGCGTCTTCATTGGCTTTTGCCACATCAAAGAGTCCTTGCAGCGTTTCTTTCGTCACGGTCACGTCACTCTCGACGATGCACACTCCCCAGTCCTTCTCCAGTGCGAGGCGTTGCGCGGTTTGCAGCACGAGCAGGTAGTTCGGCGACGGGTGGTCCGTCAAATCTGCCAGATGCACCAGTTCAAAGCCTCCTCGCGACGCTTCCTCTTCCAACAGTTTGGCGTTTTCGGGCGAGGAGAAGTCGTCATAGACGGTGTAGGTGCAGGGCACGTTCGGAAGTCCCGCCTCCACGGCGCGGAAAGTGTCGCGTGCGGTTTTCAAAGAGTCTTTTACGGGTGTGAGGATGAGCAGACCTTTCATGAGAGAAGTGCGCTGAATGACAGTTGAAGAATGAGAAAGAGCCCTTTGCAAGATGGGCTGAGGGCACGTGCAAAGGTAGTGTTTTCGCGGGAACGAAAAAAGCAAAGTGTGCAAAGAGAGTGAAGAAGAAGCGCATGCACGCCTTTTGACCTTGGTTTCTTCGACTTTTCTGACTACTTTTGTAGCGCGAAACCACGGACTTTGCCCCTTTCGCAGTCAAAGCCGCTACTTATTCCTTATTTATAGCCGCTACTTATTCCTTATATTATGGAAGAGACTTATTCACTCACCCACCTCAAAGAACTCGAGGCGGAATCCATTCACATCATACGCGAAGTGGCTGCCGAGTTCGAGAATCCCGTCATGCTCTACAGCATCGGAAAGGACTCCAGCGTCATGGTACGCCTTGCCGAGAAAGCCTTCGCGCCGGGCAAGCCGCCCTTCCCCCTCATGCACATAGACTCCAAGTGGAAGTTCAAGGAGATGCTGGAGTTCCGTGACTGGTATGCAGCCGAGCATGGCTGGAATCTCATTGTCGAGAGCAACGAAGAAGCGTTTGCCCGCGGCGTCGGACCCTTCACCCACGGCTCCAAGGTACACACCGACCTCATGAAAACCCAGGCTCTGCTCTCGGCGTTGGACAAATACGGCTTCGATGCTGCCTTCGGCGGCGCACGACGCGATGAAGAGAAGAGCCGTGCCAAGGAACGCATCTTTTCCTTCCGCGACTGCCATCACCAGTGGGATCCGAAGAACCAGCGTCCGGAATTGTGGGACATCTACAATGCCCGAGTGCGCAAAGGCGAGAGCATCCGTGTCTTCCCGCTTTCCAACTGGACGGAACTGGACATTTGGCAATACATCCGTCTGGAGCATATTCCCATCGTTCCGCTTTATTTCGCTAAGATGCGCCCCGTGGTGGAGATAGACGGTCAGCTCATCATGCCCGACGACGACCGTCTGCCCGAATGCTATCGCGACCGCATTGAACAGCGCATGATTCGCTTCCGCACCTTGGGCTGCTGGCCCTTGACGGGGGCTGTTGAGAGCGAGGCGGACACCATCGAGAAAATCGTCGAAGAGATGATGACCACGACCAAGAGCGAACGCACCACGCGTGTCATCGACTTTGACCAGGAAGCCTCCATGGAACAGAAGAAGAGAGAAGGCTATTTTTAAAATTATATGTCTAACCGGAAGCGGCGCAGTTCTGTGCCGCTTCTCCCGTTTCAATGCGTGCCTTCGGCGTGCCCCAAGACCCGAAACCTGAAACCTGAAACGCGGCTTCGCCGCTCTTGAATCCCCCATACACCCATGACCATCTTGTTTTTCAAAACCCCGCAGCAGAGTGTCATTGCCACTCAAGTGAAACAACCGCTTGCCGACGAGGACGTGCAGAAGCTTGTCTGGCTCTACGGCGAAGCACCGCTCCTTCCCGAAACCTCGTTGGAAGGTTGGTTCGTCGGTCCCCGTCGAGAAATGATTACGCCCTGGAGCACCAACGCCGTGGAAATCACTCAGAACATGAACATCAGCGGCGTCACCCGCATCGAAGAGTATTTCCCCGTTGCTGACGGCGACGCAGAGCATGACCCCATGTTGCAGCGCATCTATCACGGACTCGACCAGCAGATTTTCGACGTGGACATTCAGCCCGCTCCCATCTGCCATATCACCGACCTCGAAACCTTCAACGAACAGGAAGGACTCGCCCTTTCGCCCGAAGAGATTGACTATCTGCACCGTGTCGAAGGACAACTTGGTCGCACACTGACCGACTCCGAGGTCTTTGGCTTCGCACAAATCAACTCCGAGCACTGCCGCCACAAGATTTTCGGTGGCACGTTCATCATTGACGGCGAAGAGAAACCCTCCTCCCTCTTTGCACTCATCAAGAAAACCACACAGGAGAATCCCCACAAGATTCTTTCAGCCTATAAAGACAACGTAGCCTTCTCACAAGGTCCCACCGTCGAGATGTTCTCCCCTGCCGAGCACAGCGTGCCCGACTGGTTCCGAGTGAAAGATGTGGAGAGCGTGATTTCTCTCAAAGCCGAAACCCACAACTTCCCCACCACCGTCGAACCCTTCAACGGCGCCAGCACCGGCACCGGCGGCGAAATCCGTGACCGCATGGGTGGTGGAACGGGAAGCCTCCCCATCGCGGGAACGGCAGTCTATATGACTTCCTATCCTCGCCTTGAAGAAGGACGTGGCTGGGAGAACGTCCTGCCCGTGAGAGAGTGGCTCTATCAGTCGCCCGAGCAGATTCTCGTCAAAGCCTCCAACGGTGCTTCCGACTTCGGCAACAAGTTCGGACAGCCCCTCATCGCCGGCTCGCTCCTCACCTTTGAGCATCAGGAGAACGGAGAGAAGTATGGCTACGACAAGGTCATCATGCTGGCGGGCGGTGTCGGCTACGGCACTCGTCGCGACTGCCTCAAGGGCGAACCCAAGAAAGGCAATAAGGTCGTTGTCGTCGGCGGTGACAACTATCGCATCGGACTCGGTGGCGGTTCCGTTTCTTCCGTAGATACGGGACGCTATGCCGGCGCCATCGAACTCAACGCCGTGCAGCGCGCCAACCCCGAAATGCAGAAACGCGCCGCCAACCTCGTTCGTGCGCTTTGCGAAGAAGACGTGAACCCCGTGGTGAGCATCCACGACCACGGCTCCGCAGGCCACGTGAACTGCCTCAGCGAACTCGTGGAAGAGTGCGGCGGCAAGATTGACATGAGTGCTTTGCCCGTCGGCGACCCGACGCTTTCCGCCAAGGAAATCATCGCCAACGAAAGCCAGGAACGCATGGGACTTCTCATTCGTGAAGAACACATCGACCACGTGCGCCGCATCGCCGAGCGTGAGCGCGCTCCGCTCTATGTCGTCGGCGAAACCACCGGCGACGCCCGCTTCTGCTTCGAGCAGGCTGACGGCGAACGTCCCTTCGACCTTGAAGTGGCGCAGATGTTCGGCCACTCCCCCAAGACCGTCATGACCGACACCACCGTGGAGCGTCACTATGCTGCTCCGCAGACGGATGCCGCCAAACTTCAAGAATATGTGGAGAACGTGCTCCGTCTTGAAGCTGTTGCTTGCAAAGACTGGCTCACGAACAAGGTGGACCGTTCCGTCACCGGACGTGTTGCCAACCAGCAGACGCAGGGCGAACTCCAACTTCCCTTGGCGGACTATGGCTGCGTCGCTTTGGACTATCGTGGTCGCGCCGGCATCGCCACCTCCATCGGTCACGCCCCGCAGGCAGGTCTCGCTGACCCCGCGGAAGGAAGCCGCCTCGCCGTCTCCGAAGCCTTGACCAACCTTGTCTTCGCCCCCTTGAGCGACGGTCTTGACTCCGTCTCCCTCTCCGCCAACTGGATGTGGCCCTGCCGTTCCCAGAAGGGTGAGGACGCCCGCCTCTATGCCGCCGTCGAAGCCCTCAGTCGTTTCTGCTGCGAACTGAAGATTAACGTTCCGACCGGAAAAGACTCGCTCTCCCTCTCTCAGCAATATCCCAACGGCGAGAAGATTATCTCTCCGGGCACCGTCATCGTCAGCGCCGGCGGCGAGGTGAACGACATCCGCAAAGTGGTGAATCCCGTCTTGCAGGACGTGGCGAAGAGCAGCCTCTATCACATTGACTTCTCCTCCTCTCCTTTGGCACTTGGCGGTTCCGCCTTTGCTCAGTCTCAAGGAAAAGTGGGAGATGACGTGGCACGCGTGGCTTCTGCCGATTATTTCCGCGATGCCTTCAACGCCGTGCAGCAACTTGTTCAAGAAGGTCTTCTCTTGGCAGGCCACGACATCTCCGCCGGTGGTCTCATCACCTGTCTCCTGGAAATGTGCTTCGCCCGTGTGGAAGGCGGTTTGGACGTAGATCTCGCCAAGTTCCGCGACACAGACCTCGTGCGTATCCTCTTCGCCGAGAATCCCGGCGTGGTGGTGCAGGTGGCTGACGCCCACAAGAAACGCTTCCTTGAAGTGTTGGACGCTGCCGGAGTGGCATGCGTGAAGATTGCGAAACCCTGCGACGAACGCCATGTCATGGTTCACTTCCACGGCGCAGACTATCAGTTCGGAGTGGATTATCTCCGCGACGTGTGGTACAAGACCTCCTATCTCCTCGACACCCGCCAGAGTTTCCACGGCTGCGCTCGTCAGCGCTATGAAAACTATGGTCGCCAGCCGCTCGAGTTCCATTTCCATCCCGAGTTCCGCGGCACCTTTGCTTCTCTCGGCATAGACCCCGACCGCCGCACTCCTTCCGGTGTGAAGGCAGCCATCATTCGTGAGAAGGGAACGAACGGTGAGCGCGAGATGGCATACGCACTCTATCTTGCCGGCTTCGACGTGAAGGATGTCACGATGACCGACCTCATCAGCGGACGCGAGACGCTGGAAGAGGTGAACATGATTGTCTTCTGCGGCGGTTTCTCCAACTCCGACGTGCTCGGCTCTGCCAAGGGCTGGGCAGGTGCCTTCCTCCACAATCCCAAAGCGAAGGAAGCCCTCGACAAGTTTTACGCTCGCCCCGACACGCTCTCACTTGGCGTCTGCAACGGCTGTCAGTTGATGGTGGAACTCGGTTTGATTCAACCCGAAGGAAAGCGCCGCACGCACATGCTTCACAACGACTCCCACAAATTTGAGAGTGCCTATCTTGGCGTCACCGTCACCACCAACCGCAGCGTCATGTTTGGCAGTCTCTCCGGTGACCAACTCGGCATCTGGGTGGCTCACGGCGAAGGCAAGTTCTCCTTCCCGCGCACTGAGGACAACTATCATGTCGTGCTGAAATATTCCTACGAAGACTATCCCGGCAACCCCAACGGTTCGGACTTCGCCACTGCCGGAATTTGCAGTGCCGACGGTCGTCACCTTGCCATGATGCCTCACCTCGAGCGTGCCTTCTATCCTTGGCAGAACCCGTTCTATCCCACCGCCCGCCGCACCGACGACGTCACTCCCTGGATGGAAGCGTTCGTCAATGCCCGCAAGTGGGTCGAAGAGAAAACGAAAGCGTAAGGAACGCCTGCGGCGAATGAACTGACCTCAGCGCAGTGCACGCAGTTAAACGCCGCTGTGCGTGTCGCAGTGCAACGCTGTTATAAAGCAAAACCCGTCGATTTGTCGGCGGGTTTTGCTATAAGTGCGTTGTTAGTTCCGGAAGAACTCGGAATGATTAGATGTAAAGTCAATTTAAAGCCGTTATGTAGGACTCTCGAAGGACCTCCTCAAGGTTTTTATTGTCAATATGCAGGTTGTCCCATATTTCGGAGGCGGATTCGAAAACGGCAATGATTTCACCTTCGTCATGAGTGTCGTTGTCACACTGCCATCCTACAAAATCTGACCATTCCCGATGACGTGGTAGTATTTTCACTTTGATGGGTAAAGATTCTGTGTGAATTCCATAAAACGTGTCGGTATGAGGATAGTAAAAAGCGAGATTAAGCCCAACTTCCTCCAAGTTCAATCCCATCGAGCACAGACTCTTTTCGCAAATCACCCGCAGCTGGAGCGGCGCTCCTCTGATGTCCCTTCAGAATGTTGCTGACAGGGCTGCGATGACTACTACGAAAAAGGGGTTGAAGGTGTATGTTCACATTAACTCTAAAACCTATGACATCAAGCGACCGATTGAAGAATCGTACCAGAAGAGACTTGCCAGACAAGTCATCTTCGCTCCGGAACTTGGACAATGGAACTACCTCTTCAAACCGGCCAACTGATGCAACTTATTTTTTACACATTACTTACTGGACAGCAGAAGCTGTGTAACTAAATAATAGTTATCTTTGTGGCGTTAAAACAAAGATAAAGTGGGCACAAAAGAAAAACTGATAGAACGTTTCAAGTCACAACCCAACGATTTCACTTGGAATGAGCTTGTGAGACTCTTTGCCATCTTTGGCTATGAGGTCAGCAACAAGGGGCAGACAAGTGGGTCGCGAGTAATTTTCAAGAAAGGTGAAAGTGCATATACCGCACACAAACCGCATCCCCACAGCATAATCAAGGCGTATGTGATGAAACAAGTATTGGAATTTCTGAGTAATAATAAGTTGCTATGAACACGATGAGTTACAAAGGCTACATTGGTAGCATAGAGGTTAGTGAGAAAGACAATTGTTTGTTCGGCAAAGTGTTGGCTTTGCCTAATGACACAATGATTACCTACGAAGGGGAAACCGTCGCAGAACTTCGAGATGATTTTCATGAAGCTGTTGAGGACTATCTCATCCATTGTAAGGCGGAAGGTATTGAGCCCCGAAAGAGTTATTCCGGTTCATTGAATGTGCGCATCTCTCCGGAGACACACGGACAGGTTGCCATGCTTGCGAAACAGTCCGGAATTTCTGTTAATGCATTCATCAGAGCTGCAGTCGAAAAGCAAGTTGCAGCAGTTTTAAACAACCACTAAAGCTGAAAGCGGTAAGGAAACTCTGCGACGAACGAAGTGACTTCGTCGCAGTGCAACGCCGTTTAACGCCGCTGTGCGTGTCGCAGTTTACGCTGTTATAAAGCAAAACCCGCCGATTTTGTCGGCGGGTTTTGCTTTGATTGCTGTCCGGAAAAGTTTGGCTGAGAAAAACAAAACTTTATCGGACAGCAATGAAAAATTATACGCGTCGTTTTGTGAAATGAGTTTTTCCGTTTTGAAAAACCAAACCCCGTCGTTTGGTGGACTATAGTCCGCCTTCAGACTCCCATTTCCTTCATTTGTTCTTCCTCGCCCACGAGCCAGAGGACGTCGCTGCGGGTGATGGTTCGCTCGGCTGCGGCGGGTTCGATGTCACCGTTGTCAGTTTCGAAACCGACGACCATGCAGCGGTGGTTCTCGCGGATGCCGCTCTCGCGGAGACTCAGCCCAAGGAAGGGACTCTCTTCGCGGATGACGAGGCGTCGCAGCAACAGTACTTGACTGACGGGAGTGAGGTCGGGCAGGGTGTCGGCGTTGAGGCTGCGGGTGAAGGATTCAAGGCTGCTGTCGTCGCCGATGACGTCCAGGCGGTCGCCGGGGAAGATGAGGGTGTCGCCACCGGGAATGTTGAGGCGGTGAGCACCGCGCACGACGGCTGCCACGGTGACGCCGAAGCGAGGACGTAGTTGGAGACTGTGCAGACTCCTGCCGCCCCAGGCGCTTGTTTCGGGAATTTCAATGCGGGCAATGTGGAGATGGCGAGCGGCGAGGCGTCCGGCATAGAGCGGGCGGGTGGCAGCGTCCGGTGTCACGTTCTCCCGAGAGCGCAGGTTCTGGAGGAAGGTGCGCTCCAGACGGATGCTCGTCCATTTCACAAAACGAAGGGAAATGATGATGCTCATGACGACGGGGGCAAGGAGGGCGTGAAGCCAGAGCGGAGTGGGAGAGAGGAACTCCAGCACGTAGCATATCACTCCCGAAGCCAGAAGGAAGCGCAGGGCGAAGGTGAGCCAGAGTCCGGTGCGGTGCAGTTTGCTGCGACGTCGCAGTTGCTTCCATTCCTCCGAGTGGTTCTTGCGCATGACAAGGGCGCGGAGGAAGGGCGCGGCAGCACTGAGGGTGAGCAGACCGCAGACGATGTTGCCCGGCCAGTGCCCGAGGAGGGCGCGGCAGAGCGGGAGCAGGACGGAGAAAGAGAGGAGGATGACGGCGATGCTGAGTGTGAGATATGCCCCAATTTGTCCGCCGAGGGCGAAGAGTAGTTTTTTCCAAAGCATTTTTGCTGCCGAGGCATCGGCGGCAGGTGCGGCGTGGGTTTTCTTCTGTCGCGAGAGGCGGTTCAGAAGGTTGTCGGGAATGTGACGCTCGAGAAAGTTGCAGGCAGGCGTCGCCGCTTTAATCATGTAGGGTGTGAGGAAGGTTGTGAGGATGCTGACAGCCACGACCACGGGGTGGAGAAAGTCCGAGGTGACGTGGAGGCTGGTGCCGAGGGCGGCGATGATGAAGGCGAACTCACCGATTTGGGCGAGCGAGAAACCGCCTTTGACGGCAGAGCGGAGCGGCTGTCCGGAGAGCAGGAAACCGGTCGTGCCGAAGAGGGCTTGTCCGCCAATGATGGCGAGGCTGAGCACGAAGATGGGAAGTGCATGTTGAACAAGCACGGCAGGGTCAACCATCATGCCGACGGAGACGAAGAAGACGGCGCCGAAGAGGTCTTTGACAGGAGCGACGACGCGTTCAATGCGTTCTGCCTGGAGTGTCTCCGCCAAGATGCTCCCCATCATGAAGGCTCCGAAGGCGGCACTGTAGCCTGCCTTCACAGCAAGCACGACCAGCAGGAAGCAGAGTCCGATGCTGACCACGAGCAGGGTCTCGCCCGTCATCAATCGGTCACTGCGGCGCAGGAAGGCGGGGATGAGAAACACGCCGACCACAAACCAAAGTATCAAAAAGAAGGAGAGTTGCAGGAGACTCATGACCAGTTCCGCCCCTTGGAACTGTCGGGAGACGGCGGTGGCGGAGAGGACGACCATGAGGAGGATGCCGAGGATGTCTTCAAGGATGAGCACGGACAGGACTTCGCCGGCAAACTGCTGTTGGCGCAGCCCGAGGTCGTCAAATGCCTTATATATGATGGTCGTACTGGACATCGCCAACATACCTCCCAAGAACAAACTGTTCATGCTGCCCCAGCCGAAGAGGTGACCGATGCCGCTGCCGAGACTCATCATGCAGAACATGATGCAACAGGCGGCGATGACGGGGCGAGCGCCCATGCGGACTATTTTTTTGAAAGAAAACTCCAGTCCGAGGGTGAACATGAGGAAAATCACGCCGATATCTGCCCAGATGTGGAGAGAGCCGAGGTCGGTGACGGTCGGCGTGTAGGGCATGTGGGGACCGGCGAGAAAACCGGCGACGATGTAGCCCAGCACCAGCGGCTGCCGCAATCGCTTGAAAAGCAGAGTGACGAGTCCGGCAGAAATGAGAATGAGGGCAAGGTCGGCGATGAGGGGAGACATGGCGAGAAACGCTTAGGAGTGTTTGGTAGGTCGGTGGCGCAGTTCCAATTCTCGTTCGAGTTCTTCGAGGCTGACACCGGTCTGTTCGAGGAGCACGAGGAGATGGTAGAGTAGGTCGCCGGCTTCGTAGGTGAAGCGGGAGCGGTTGCCATCGACGGCTTCGATGACAGCCTCGGTGCATTCCTCTCCGACTTTCTTGGCAATGGCTTTCACGCCTTTGATGAAGAGACGGGTGGTGTAGGAACCCTCCGGCATCTCCTTTTTCCTTTGTGCGATGAGGGCGGCGAGACTGCGCACGAACCCTTGTTCGGAGGGCGTGTCAAAGCAGGCGGTGGTGCCTCGGTGGCAGGTTGGTCCGATGGGCGTCGCTTGAATGAGGAGCGTGTCGGCGTCGCAATCAACATAGAGGTTTTCCACCAAGAGCCAATGACCGGAGGTTTCGCCTTTCGTCCAGAGACATTGACGCGTGCGACTGAAGAAGGTGATACGTCCTTCCGCCACGGTCTTTTCGTAGGCGGCACGGTTCATGTAGCCAAGCATGAGGACGCGCAGGGTGACGGCGTCTTGTACGACAACGGGTAATAAACCGTCAGCACATTTTTCGAGACGGAAGGAATCAAAAGAAGGAGCGTTGGAAATGGACATAAAGAGTCAAAGAGTCAAAGAGTCAAAGGGTCAAAGAGTCAAAGGGTCAAAGAGTCAAAAAGAAGCCTATCCCAACCCCTCCCTACGAGAGAAGGGCGGAGGCAAACAGGGTCGGGGAGCGCCTCGCGGCAAGGCGGTGTGTCATAATAGCCAATCTGCTTCGTTGCTATCGGATTCGGGCTTGGTTAAGTCCGCCGCAGGCGGGGGTCGCTTTGACGGTGTGTCATAATAGCCAATCTGCTTCGTTGCTATCGGATTCGGGCTTGGTCATGTACTTCAGTACACTCCCTGCGCCCTCATCCTCAGCGCCTTGCATCTTAGCCATTCTGACGCACCTTCGAGGGTGGAGCCAAAATGTGCATTTTGACACACCCTACGAGAGAAGGGCGGATGCAAGCACGCCGGGGAGCGCCTCGCGGCAAGGGGCGTGGCTCACGCCCCGACGAGCGAAAGTCACCGAGTCACCGAGCCACCGATCCCGGACGAGCGTCATAGGATTCTGACGCAGATGCCTCGGTTGTGGAGTTCGGTTTTAAGTTCCGGGATGGTAGTGATGCCATCGTGCAGGATACCCGCCACGAGTGCAGCGTCCGCTTGTCCCTGTTGCAGCACCTCCGCCACGTTGTCCGCGTTCCCCGCTCCTCCCGAGGCAATGACCGGGATGTGGAGCAGTGAGGTCAGGCGTCGGTAGGTTGAGACCGGGTAGCCGTTGCGTGTTCCATCGTGGTTCATTGAAGTGAAGAGAATCTCTCCCGCGCCGCGTTGTTCCGCTTCGTGTGCCCAGGAGAAGAGTTCGTGGGATGTCGGTCGTGTGCCGCCGTGTGTACACACCGTCCAGTGCGCCTCCGCCTCCTCGTCGCCATCGGCGAGTGGTTCGTGTCGTGCGTCGATGGCGACGACCACGAATTGAGAGCCATAGCGTGAAGCAATCTCGTCGATTAGTTCCGGGCGGGCGAGTGCAGCCGAGTTGATGCTCACCTTGTCCGCTCCCGCGTCCAGCAGGCGTGCTGCATCGTCCAAGGAAGAGATGCCGCCTCCGACGGTGAGCGGAATGTGAATTGCGTCCGCCACCCTTTCCACCAGTCTTGTGAAGGTGCTGCGCCCCTCCTGTGAGGCACTGATGTCCAGATAGACCAGTTCGTCCGCGCCTTGCAAGGCATAGTGACGACCGAGGTCCACGGCGTCGCCGACGTCGCGCAGCTGTTCAAAGTGAACGCCTTTGACGGTACGTCCGTCTTTGACGTCAAGGCAGGGAATGATGCGTTTAGAGAGCATGAGAAAAAGCGGGATTAGACATTTGAGCAAGTGTGATTCTGCCTTCGTAGAGTGCCTTGCCAACGATGACGCGGCGCAGCCCCAGACTGTGGAGGCGGGTCAGGTCCGCTTCGCCGGAGATACCCCCGCTGACGGTGAAGTCGATGGAAGGGTAGGCAGTCTGGAGATGGAGATAGAGGTCTGTGGCAGGTCCTTGGAGCATGCCGTCGCGACTGATGTCCGTGCAAATCACCTGATTCAAGCCGTGGGGCGTGAAGCGGTCGATGAGAGATTCGATGGAAAGTTCCGTGTCGTCGAGCCAGCCGTTGATGCTCACCTTCCCGTTGCGCACGTCGGCGCCCAGTACGATGCGCTCCGGACCGAACGTGTCCAGCCAGTGCGCAAACGTTTCCGGCTCTTTGACAGCGAGGCTTCCCACGACCACGTAGGCGGCACCCGCCTCCAGCACGTCGCGCAGAGCCTCTTCGCTTTTCACGCCGCCGCCCCATTCAATCTTTGCGCCGGGGATGCGGGCGACCGCTTTCAGAGTCTCAAGATTACGCGGTGCGGAGGCTTTCGCTCCGTCCAAGTCCACGATGTGAATGCGGTGGAACCCGTGTGCCACGTAGGTCTCCACCATCTCCTCGGGACGAGCGTCGTAGGTGGTTCGTTGGGCATAGTCGCCTTGCGAGAGACGCACGCAGCGTCCGTTGATGAGGTCTATGGCAGGAATGACTAACATATCAAGTGTTCTCAGGTCAGAGTTTCAAAAAGTTTTGAAGGATGCGTTCACCGACGTCGCCGCTCTTTTCGGGGTGGAACTGCGTGCCGTGGAACTGTTCATATTTCAGTGCTGCGCTGAACATCACGCCGTGGGTGGTTGTGGCAATGGTGTCGGGGCAGAGAGTGGGGTAGTAAGAGTGCACGTAATAGACACTTTCTCCGCTGCGGATTCCGTCAAAGATTTTCTTTTCCGTGTTTTCCAGCGTGTTCCAGCCCATGTGTGGAATCTTGAGCACTGGGGTGGGCGTGAAGCGTTTGACGTGGGAGTCGAAGATGCCGATGCACTCGGTGTCTCCCTCCTCGCTGTCGCGACAGAGGACTTGGAGTCCGACGCAGATGCCCAGCACCGGCTGGCGCAGTTGGCGCAACACGGGGATGAGTCCGGCATCGCGGAGGTTCTGCATGGCTTCGCCGCAATGTCCCACGCCCGGCAGCAAGACCTTGTCGGCACTGCGGATGACGGCGGCATCGGCGGTCACGCAGAAATCTGCGCCTAGGCGGCGCAGGGCGTTCTCCACGGAGCGCAGGTTTCCCATTTTGTAGTCAATGATGGCAATCATGTTGGGTTACGTTTTCGTGATGGGGAAGAGCGGGTGTATATACCTTATTATATATAGAGCGCAAGTTATATGTACCACAAGTGAAAGAGCGCAAGTACATGATATATGTACCACAAGAATCCCTCTTCAGGATGTTTTCAGAGCACCCCTTTGCTGGAGGGGAGGCTTCGGTCGTTCTCGTTTCGTGCGATGGCTTGGCGGAGGCAGCGGGCAAAGGCTTTGAAGACCCCTTCGATGAGGTGGTGGTTGTTTTCGCCGGCGGCGCGGAGGTGTAGATTCGCTTGCAAGGCACAGGCGAGGCTGTGGAAGAAGTGTTTGTACATCTCCGTCGGAGTGTCGCCGACATATTCCCTCGTGAAGTTCACGTCCCACGCGAAGTCAATTCTTCCGCCGAGGTCGAGGTCTGCGAAGGCGTCGCATTCGTCCATCGGGAGCGCGAAGCCGTAGCGTCCGATGCCGCGTTTGTCGCCCAGTGCTTGTCGGAGTGCGTCGCCCAGTGCGATGGCCACGTCCTCCATCGTGTGGTGCTCGTCGGTTTCGAGGTCGCCGCGGCACTCGCAGAGAAGAGCGATGCCGGCGTGGTGTGGGAGTTGCGAGAGCATGTGGTCAAAGAACTTCAGCCCCGTGTCAATGTGCGTCGGTCCGTAGCCGTCAAGATTCACTCGAATGTGGATGTCCGTTTCCGCCGTGGTGCGTTTCACCTCTGCCGTGCGTTCTGCGGAGCAGAGGAAACGAGCGACTTCTGCCCAGTCCGGAGTGGAGAGCGCCAGTGCGGCTTGCTGCTCGGGTGTGAACTCGGGCATGGGGCGATTCGGTGTTTCCAAGAAAATGGCGCGGCAGCCCAGATTGACTGCCAGTTGCACATCGGTGGCACGGTCGCCGATGACGAAACTCTCGGCGAGGGCATAGTCCCCGTTCATGTAGGGCGTCAGCATCGCCGTGCCCGGTTTGCGTGTCGGAAGGTTGTCTTCCGGGAAGGACGGGTCGATGTGTTGTGCGTCAAAGACGACCCCTTCTCCCGCCAGGATGCTCAGCATCTTGTTGTGGGCAGGATGGAAGTCCTCCTCCGGGAAGGAGGGAGTGCCGAGTCCGTCCTGGTTTGTCACCATGATGAGTTTGAAACGGCTTTTCGCCAGTCGGCTCAAGGCGGTGATGACCCCCGGGACGAATTCCAGTTTCTCGAGTGAGTCAATTTGTTCGTCCTCGGGTTCCCGAATCAGAGTGCCGTCGCGGTCAATGAAGAGCAGAGGTGTTTTCATGAGAGATGGAATCGGATTTAGGATAAGGTTCGGAGCACGTCGAGGAGTCGTTTGTTCTCGGCAGGTGTGCCGACGGTGAGCCGCAGACAGCCGCGGCATCCGACGATGCGGGAGCGGTTGCGCACGATGATGCCCGCTGCGACGAGGGCGTCGTAGATGGCGTTGGCGTCCGTCACTTCGACGAGCAGGAAATTTGCGTCGGAAGGATAGACCTTCTTGACGCAGGCAATGCCCGGCAGTTCTTCTTCCAGACGTCGGCGCTCCGCTTTGATTTCTGCGACGTGTTCAGCGACCGGTTCGCTGCTGAGGCGGCGGATGACCTCCGCCTGCGTCGGTGCGTTCACGTTGTAGGGATATTTTATCTTCGCAAAAGCCGCTGACACCACGGGGTGGGCGAAAGCAAGTCCCAGTCGCAAGCCCGCCATGCCCCATGCTTTGGAGAGCGTTTGCAACACGATGAGGCGTGGGAAGTCGTCAAGATGAGCCAGCATGGTTCCCTTCTCCGAAAAATCCACGTAGGCTTCATCCACCACCAACATGCCTTGAAAATCTCGAGCGAGACGCAGCAAGTCTTCCTGTGGGAAGGCATTGCTGGAGGGGTTGTTGGGGGAGCAGACCCAGAGCAGACGGGTGTGGGCGTCGCAGACGGCGAGGAGTTCTTCCACGGGCAGACTGAAGTCCTCCCGAAGTTGTACCTCCCGCAGTTCCACGTGGTTCACGGCGGCAGCGACACCATACATCCCATAACTCGGTGCAATGGCCACCACGTTGTCCTCGCCCGGCTCGCAGAAGAGGCGGAAGCAAAGGTCAATCGCTTCGTCGGAGCCGTTGCCTACGAAGATGCGGTCGGTCGCCACACCCTTGAGTTGAGAGAGCACCTGCTTCAGTGCTTTCTGATGCGGGTCGGGATAGCGGTTCACACCATTATTATATGGACTCTCGTTGGCATCGAGCCAAACGGAGATGTCGCCGCCTTTGAACTCGTCTCGGGCGGTGGAGTAGGGTGCAATTTCTGCGATATGTTTACGAAACGGGAAGGTCATGTGGAAGGAATGGAGGGTCAGTTGTTTTGTGTTCTCACTCTGACGGCTTCGGCGTGGGCTTGCAGTCCCTCAGCCTCTGCCATTGCCACGATGGTCGGTGCAAGACTTGAGAGTCCTTCGCGGGTGAGTTCCTGGAAAGTGATTTTTCGGAAGTAACTGTCCAAATTCACACCGCTGAAGGAGCGCGCCCAAGCCCCGGTGGGAAGCGTGTGGTTCGTGCCGGAAGCATAGTCTCCCGCGGATTCGGGAGAATAGGGACCGACAAAGACGCTCCCTGCAGCCGTGACTTTCACCGCCAGTTCCCAAGGACGTTCCGTTTGGATGATGAGGTGCTCGGGAGCGTAGGCATTGCTGAACTCGCACATCTCTTCTCGAGAGGGGAAGACCAAAATGCGGCTGTGGGAGAGCGACTGCTCCACGAGGTCGGCGCGGGAGAGGCGGGCGGTTTGTGCCTTCACTTCTGCTTCCACCTTTTTCGCGAAGGCTTCGTCGTTGCAGACGAGCATCGCCTGGCTGTCCGGCCCGTGTTCCGCCTGGCTCAGCATGTCTGCTGCCACAAACGCCGGGTTTGCCGTGGCGTCCGCCATGACCAGCACTTCGCTCGGTCCCGCCGGCATGTCGATGGCGCAGACGCGGCTGACCTGTTGTTTGGCGTAGGTCACGAAGCGGTTACCGGGACCGAAGATCTTGTCCACGCGTGGAATGCTTTCCGTGCCATACGCCATTGCTGCCACGGCTTGTGCTCCGCCGATGCGGAAGACGTGGTGCACGCCGCAGACTTGTGCGGCATAGAGAATCTCCGGTGCGATGTGACCTCCGGCGCCTTGCGGTGTGCAGAGCACAATTTCCGGACAGCCGGCAATGCGGGCGGGCAGCGCCAGCATCAGAACGGTGGAGAAGAGCGGTGCTCGTCCGCCCGGGACGTAGAGTCCGACGCGTTGAATGGGCACAGCCCGTTGGCAGCATCTCACTCCGGCTTCCGTTTCGATGTCCACGGTTCGCGGCATTTGTTCGCGGTGGAAGCGTGAGATGTGGTCTTTTGCCACGGCGATGGCTTCTTTCACCTGTGGTGAGACGAGTTCGGCGGCTTTCGCCATTTCCTCTTCGCTCACTTCGAGTTGTGAGATGTCGGTGTGGTCAAATTCCAAGGCAAAGCGGCGCAGTGCTGCGTCGCCTTCTTGGCGCACGGCGGCGATGATGTCCGCCACGCTGCGGGTGATGTGCTCGTCGTCGGGAATGTTGCGCTCAATGAGCGAAGCCCACTCCGAACGAGCGGGGTTGATGTATTGTAGCATAAATAATGGGGGTCAAAGGGGCAAAGAGGCTGGCGCGATAACACAGCAGTAACACAGGGTAACGCTATCAAAACGCCAACGCCTCAAATCACCATGTTTTCAAGGTTCAGAACGAGGATGCCTTCTGCGCCGAGTGCTTTCAGTTGTTCCACCTTCTCCCAGAGCACGTCCTCGGCGAGCACGGTGTGGAGGGAGCACCACGCCTCGTCCGCCAGGGGCAGCACGGTCGGGGAACGCATGCCCGGAATCAGTTTCACCGCTTCGGGGAGTGCTTCGCGTGGGATGTTCATCAGGACATATTTATAGCCTCGGCTGTTCACGATGGAGGAAAAGCGGAACTTCAGTTTCTCCACTTCTTTCAGTTTCGTTTCCGAGAGTCCCGGTGTGGCGACCAGCACGGCTTCGCTGTGGAACACCTGCTCCACCTCTTTCAGTCCGTTTTGAATCAGTGTGCCGCCCGAAGAGACGATGTCGAAGATGGCGTCAGCCAGTCCGACGGCGGGAGCGATTTCGACCGAGCCTGCAATTTCGTAGATGTCGGCGTCGATGCCTTGTTCGTAGAAAAATTTGCTAAGGATGTTGGGATAGGACGTGGCGACACATTTTCCTTTGAACCATTCCAGTCCGCTGTAGGTTTCGGCTTTGGGGATGGCGAGCGAGATGCGACATGCGCCGAAGCCGAGGCGCATGACCTCGTGGAGTTTCATCTCTCGTTCTGCCACTTCGTTCAGTCCCACGATGCCCACGTCCGCCACGCCGATGTGGACAGCCTGTGGGATGTCGTCATCGCGGAGATAGAGCACCTCAATGGGGAAGCCGCTGGCTTTTGCCACCAGTTTTCTTTTAGCGGGTGCCACGTCAATACCCGCATCGGCGAGCAGTCCCATCGTGTCTTCGTTGAGTCTGCCTTTCGCCTGTATCGCCATTCTTAACATAAAACTCTTTTGTGTTGGATTAGGGATGATGTTCTGTTATTTTGACCACAAAATAACGAGTTTTTCGTCACACTGACAACTTTAAGGCGGGTTTTGTGGTCTGGAGACTCGTTTTTATGGGCTTTTCTGACAAAAAGAAGGTTTTCTCGTGCTTCGGGGACAAAAAAGGCGCGGACACGAAGGTCGCATCCGCGCTGTTTTTCTCTGAAGATTTTGATTACGGCTGAAGGGGATTTGCTCTGTTGCCTCTCAGCGTCTCGGAGTGTTCGGTGTGAGCAGACGAAGGAGTTCTCCGACCCAAAGAATGAGGGAGGTCGCGCCGAGGACGATGAGCCAGTCAGAGAGTGAGAGCGGCGTCACTTGGAACATGGGACCGCCGAAGGTGACAATCAAAATCTGACCGATGAGGATGAAACCTGCAATCGTGAGGAAACTGCCGCAGCCTTTGAAGTGGAAAGCGCTGCTGTGGGTCATGAAGGCTCGGGTGTTGAACATGTTCCAGAATTGGATGAACACGAAGAACGTGAAGAAAAGGCTCAGTTCAAAAGGCGAGAGTCCCTTTCCGTCGGTGGGGCAGGAGGTTGGATTCAGCAGGTCGGCGCAAGCGGTGACGTCGTGGTTCTGCAAGAAAATCAGCAGGACGAGCAGCAGGGCGGTGAAGACGACTCCCATGCCTCCAATCATCCATGCCATCGTGCGATTGATGATGAAGTCGGTGCGGGGGCGCGGTGCTTCGTTCATGACGTCAGCCGAGGGCGGCAGCGATGCCAGTGCCATGGCTGCAAAAGTGTCCATGATGAGGTTCACCCACAGCATTTGCGTCACGGTCAGCGGAGACTCTGTGCCGAAGAAAGCGCCGAAGAGGACGATGAGGCAGGCAATCAGACTCACCGTCATTTGGAAGAGGATGAAGCGTCGGATGTTGCGATAGAGCGAGCGACCCCACATCACGGCGCGTGCGATGGACGAGAAGGAGTTGTCGATGATGGTGATGTCGGAGGCTTCTTTTGCGACGCCGGTGCCGTCGCCCATGGAGAGTCCGACGTGGGCTGCTTTCAGTGCGGGGGCGTCGTTGGTGCCGTCGCCCGTCACTGCCACGACTTGTCCTTTTTTCTGGAGTGTTTCCACGAGTCGTTTTTTGTCCATGGGTCTTGCTCGGGCAATGATTTTGAGGTCATCGATGCGGTCCCAGAGTTCCTCATCGGAGAGTGCTTCGAACTCCGGTCCGGTGATGAGGTTGCGTTCTCCGTCTTGTTCTTTCCAGAGTCCGATTTGTCTTCCGATTTCGCTGGCAGTTCCCGGCGTGTCGCCCGTGACGATTTTGATTTGAATGCCGGCGCGCGTGCAGTCCTCGACGGCGGCGGGCACTTCGTCGCGGACGGGGTCTGCGATGGCGGTGATGCCGAGGAAGACGAGTCGTTCTGCGACGACGCGTCCCTCTTCCGAGATGGTGGCGTCGCCGTCTTCAAGGATTTGATAGGCGAAGCCGAGTGTGCGCATGGCTTTCTTCTGATAGGCAGCCAACTCTGCATCGACCTGTTCTTTCGTCACGCTTTCGACGGTGGGGCGGGCGCAGAGCGACCACACCATTTCCGGTGCGCCTTTGACGTAGAGCACACGGCGTCCGGCGAGGACGGAGGAGCGAACGACCGTTGCCATGTATTTCCTTTCCGTGCTGAACGGAAGTTCTTCGACCTTTTCAACGGCTTCTTTGAGTTTACGATAGTCTGCGCCTTGACCTTGAAGCCAGAGGAGCAGGGCACCTTCCGTTGGGTTTCCGAGCACGTTGAATCCCTCTTCCGTTTCTTCGAGCGATGCGGTCGAATTGGCGGCGATTCCTTCCGCAATCATCAGCGCGTCGCCATCGCCTGAGAGAGTTTGCAGGTCTTTGAGACCATAGAAGCGTGCTTCGCTGACCGACATTTGGTTGCGCGTCAGCGTTCCTGTCTTGTCGGTGCAGATGACGGTGATGGCGCCCATCGTTTCGCAGGCGTGCATTTTGCGTACCAGATTGTTCGTTTTCAGCATTCGGCGCATGCTGAACGCCAGGCTCAGCGTCACTGCCATGGGGAGACCTTCGGGGACGCTGACCACAATCAGCGTCACTGCAATCATCAGGGTCTGCAGTGTTGAAGAAAGCAGTTCGTCCAGCGTTCCGGCGTGGAGTTGGTGGTTCAGTGCGAGCGTTCCGCCGATGAAAAGGGCGAGGAAGAGGGCGATGGCGGTGAGGCATGCCGTGCTTCGCCATTTCGGGAAACGACAAATGACAAGATAGAAGAAAAAGACGGTCGGCAGCGCCAGCAGCCAAGCCAGCGGATTCCAGTCAAAATAGTGAACCATGCGACCGACGATGATGAGGCCTGCCACGGAATAACTGAAGGCTGCAAGCACCCTCGCCAGTCCTTCGAGTTGAAGGTTCAGCGGTGTTTTCACGCTGTTGTCGATTTGTGCTGCGACGAAGACTTTTCCGTTTTCGGTGTGGTCGCCGACGGCTTTCACTTTCATGACGCCGTGTCCTTCCATCACTTTTGTGCCTTTCATGACGTGGTTTGACGGGAAGGTTGCATCCGGGTCAAACTCCTCGGGCAGAATGCTTTTGTGACAGATGGGCTCTCCGGTGAGCGTGGATTCGTCGATGCCGAGATTGACCGCTTCGAGCAGTTCTCCGTCGGCGGGCACCTCTTCTCCCGTGGAGAGGATGACGATGTCGCCCACCACGATGTCTTTCCTTGGAACGGCGCAACTTTTCCCTTCTCGGATGACCTGCACCGGTTCTTCGTCGTTCACGCGGTTGAGGAGTGCGAACTCGCCTTCAGCCTTCACTTCAAAATAGAAGCCGAGTCCTGTCGCAAGCAGAATGGCGACGAAGATGCCGACCGGCTCGAAGAAGACGGAAGCGTCTTCGTGGAGCACGAAGCGTTCGTAGAGTGCGATGCTGATGGAGAGTGCGCCTGCGATGAGGAGGATGACGATGAGCGGGTCAGAGAGTTTGCAGAGATATTTTTGAAAAAGGGATTCTTTTTCGGGCGGGGTGAGGATGTTCTCGCCGTAGAGTTTTCTGCTCTCTGCCACCTGTGCGGGGGTCAGTCCTTGATAGGTTTGTTTGCTTGACATGAAAGATGATTTTTTGTTATGGGGCGGTTTCGGGAACGCCTCCGGAGAAAATTCGGTTGCAAAGTTAGTGATTTATGGGGAAGGATTGTTCTATGCCAAACAAAAAGCGGACGCCGAAGAGTCGGAGTCCGCTGATTTTTCGCCGGGGCAAATGAGCCTCTCACTCGTTCATTGCCGGGTGTCGCTCAGATGCGTGGGAGATGTCTCATTTCTTTCTGTAGCCACACTTCGGGCACACGCCGTTTTCATTCAGTTCGATGCCGCAGAGGGGGCAGCGGTCGATGCTGTGAGTGGAGGGGAACTCGCAGGTGGCAGCGTTCACGCCGCTGGTGAAGGTGAGTTTCACGATGTTGAGTTTGTCTTTGAGCAGGTCATAGACAATTTTAATCATGCCTTCCACGGTCATGGTTTCTTTTGTCACCACGAGGCGGCAGTCGGGATAGGCGGTGGCAAGTTCCGTTTTGAACGCCACACCTTTCATCGTGTTCTGCGGGTGGCCGTTTTTGATGCCTTGTTTTTCATAGACGTCAAGAATGGCGGGCAGCAGCGGGTCGTCTTCGCGCAGAATCAAAGCGTGGTCAAAGTTCTTGAGCAAGTCCCAAGCCACCTTTTGGATTTCGTTGCAGGGATAGACCATGTTCACGCCTTCGTTCACGGAGTCTTCGACTTCAATGGTGAGGACGCCGGTGTGACCGTGAAGATACTGTGCTTCGCCCTTGAATCCGTAGAAACGGTGAGCGTACTGGAGATCTAAGGATGTGATGCTTCTCATGATTTGTAAAGTTTTGAGGGTTAGAATTTGATTGTTTGGTTTACGTTGGCAAAGATAGGGCGCGCCTCAAAAACGACCAACAGAAAAACACAAAAGAAAAATAGATTATTTCTATCAAAAATTGGTCTATTTGTTCCTAACCTCTATTTTTGCAACGTCAGACTTGTTGTTTGGGGGAGCCAAAGCCGCTTCTTGTTTTTCCTTTTTCTTCATTCTCCTTTAGCCTTTTTCTTTTATACCTTATTATATATAGCCATGACACTTCAACAGTTGGAATATTTGGTGGCAGTGGAGCGCACCCGCCACTTTGGTCGCGCCGCCGATGAATGCGGCGTCACGCAGCCCACGCTCAGCGCGATGTTGCAAAAGCTGGAGCAGGAGCTCGGACTCCGTCTCTTTGAACGCTCCGCGGCAGGTGTCAAACCCACCGCGTCGGGCGAAAAAATGTTGGAACAGGCGCGCCGAACCCTCCGTGAAGCGCGCCGGCTGAAAGAAATGGCGGCAGAAGAAACCGGAGGCATCGGCGGTACGTTCCGCCTCGGCATCCTCCCGACCATAGCGCCCTATCTGCTGCCGCGTTTCTTTCCCGCGCTGTGCCGACAGCATCCCGAGATTGACCTGCGCGTCAAGGAGATGAAAACCGCAGACATGAAGGTGGCGCTTGTCCGTGGCGAACTTGACGCTGCCATCTGGGTCAGAACCGACGCCGTTGAAGAACTGCCGATGCGAACCCTCTATTTTGAACAGTTCTTCGCCTACGTTGCAGAGGGCGACCGCCTCTACTCTCACTCCAGCATTCGCACCACCGACCTTGCTGACGAAGTGCTCTGGCTTTTGGACGAGGGTCACTGTTTCCGCGATCAACTCGTCAAGTTCTGTCACCTCAAAGGCGCAGCCGACAGTCAACGCATTTATTCTTTGGGCAGCATTGAGACCTTCATGCGCATGGTTGAACAAGGTGCCGGTGTGACCTTCCTGCCCGAACTGGCTTTGTCGCAACTCACCTCAGAGCAGAAGCAACTCGTTCGTCCCTTGGCGATGCCCGTCCCCGTTCGCGAGGTCGTGCTTTCTGTGGCGCCCGACTTTGTGCGTCGTCGGATGGCGTCCCTTTTGGAAACTGCCGTGAAGGAAAGCGTGCCGCAGGAAATGCTCCGCTTCCGAAACACCCACGTCAGAATCTGAGCCGCCGCGACAGAGAAACAGCCGCTGTGTAGGGTTCAACGTAACTGCGTTTCAACTCTACACTATACGTAAATAATAGGGGAAAGAAAAAACTATACAAACTATACACAAAACCCTACATTCAACCCTATATTTCGCTGATTTTCCGTGCGTTGCGAAATGTAGGGTTTGTGCTTCAAACCCTGCACAAACTATACACAAACTATACATTGAAGCGTTCAAAACCCTGCACGAAACGGAGCGCAAACCCTACACTGCAACGGCGCGCAGTTTACTTAGGAGCG
>NZ_JADYUH010000231.1 GCF_021531665.1 Prevotellamassilia timonensis | reverse complement strand
ATGGGAGGAGCCTCGGCTCCCCCCTTTTTTCGTCACTTTCCCTTTAAAATCGGGGTTTTAGAAGCGCATCCGGGAAAAATTTGCCTTCCTCTAATTTTAATTTGCCTTCCTCAAATTTTAATTAGGGGAAGGCAAAGAAAAACTGTACGCCGAGAAGGCAAAATTGGGAGGCGGAAAGTGTTCCCGAAAGTTAAAAATGTTAATGTCGAATCGCTGAAAAATGGCTCAAAATTGTTGGATTTTT
>NZ_JADYUH010000230.1 GCF_021531665.1 Prevotellamassilia timonensis | reverse complement strand
GAGGGCTATACGCCCGCGAAGATGGCGGCGCGAGCCGCGACTCCTCCCTTATCTCTTCACTTCCCTTTTAAAAATGGGGTCTAGGAGCGCACCTAGCAAAAACTAGGAGCGCACCTAGCAAAAACTGGGAGCGCACCTAAGAAAAACTAGGAGCGCACCTAGCAAAAACTGGGAGCGCACCTAAGAAAAACTAGGAGCGCACCTAAGAAAAACTAGGAGCGCACCTAGGAAAAATTAGGAGCGC
>NZ_JADYUH010000229.1 GCF_021531665.1 Prevotellamassilia timonensis | reverse complement strand
GCGCTACCATTGAACGGTTTATTTGCATCTTATCTGTGAATTCATCAAGTGCAAAGCCGCAGCGACTGAGCCGCAGTAAGGCGGAGTAGGTGGCAAATTCATCGTGCTACCATTGAATGGTTTATTTGCATCTTATCTGTGAATTCATCAAATGCAAAGCCGCAGCGACTGATCCGCAGTAAGGCGGAGTAGGTGGCGAATTCATCGCACTACCATTGAACGGTTTATTTCTGTTTATCGCCTTGA
>NZ_JADYUH010000228.1 GCF_021531665.1 Prevotellamassilia timonensis | reverse complement strand
AAAGTAATTGTTCCAGGAACTTTTGATCTTTCAGGGAGAGTGTTATGATGATTTTCTGTCTTGACATAGTTGAGTGTAACCCTTTGGTTTTCAACTATAAAGATACGAAAAATAATTACCATAGAAAAATTTAATACTCAGATATTTAGCGCGTTAGACAACATTCTCCTTCCGCAGATAAACGTCCAGTGTGATTGCTGGTTAAGTAACTTGTTTTGTCACTTTTTAGACTTTACAGACTACTAG
>NZ_JADYUH010000227.1 GCF_021531665.1 Prevotellamassilia timonensis | reverse complement strand
CCTCCCCGCCTGGGACGGTCGCGACCGCGTCGGAGAACTCGCGGCGCGTATCTCCTCGGATGAACTCTGGAACCAAGTGTTCCGCCGCTGGCTGCGCGGCGCGGTGAAGGGTTGGCTCGGCGAAGAAGAAAGCGCGGATGTGTATGATTGTCAGATAGCACCGCTGCTGGTCAGCGAGCGCCAGGGACTCGGCAAGAGTACGTTCTGCCGCATGCTCCTGCCGAAGAAACTACGCGCCTACTATACCG
>NZ_JADYUH010000226.1 GCF_021531665.1 Prevotellamassilia timonensis | reverse complement strand
CGCCCTCATCCTCAGCGCCTTGCATCTTAGCCATTCTGACGCACCTTCGAAGGTGAAACCAAAATGTGCATTTTGACACACCGCCCAGCCATTATCACGCGCCGAAAAGTCATTTTTTACTGAGACTCCGTCATGACGGCGCGCCGCCTCGTCACTTTTCCTAGGTGCGCTCCTAGTTTTTTCCTAGGTGCGCTCCTAGTTTTTCCTAGGTGCGCTCCTAGTTTTTCCTGGGTGCGCTCCTAGTTTTTCC
>NZ_JADYUH010000225.1 GCF_021531665.1 Prevotellamassilia timonensis | reverse complement strand
CGCGCTTCAAGGTCTCGAAGATTTCGGTGGCGGACAGCCATTGCGTAGCCTCCGACCCTTCGCCCATCATGAATGACTTGTGGAACGCTTCCGCCAACGGGGACTGACGGTAGAAGGTGCGGTTATGCTCCTCTATCTCAGCCTCCTCCTCTTTGGAGAAGAAGGTTGGCTGACCCGCCGCCAACTCTGCCATGACCTGTGCATAGAGTTGGTCGTGGTCTATCGCCTCGCGACTAATCGGCGCCTCCACCA
>NZ_JADYUH010000224.1 GCF_021531665.1 Prevotellamassilia timonensis | reverse complement strand
GACAAAGAGTCAAAGAGACAAAGAGTCAAAGAGACAAAGAGTCAAAGAGACAAAGAGTCAAAGAGACAAAGAGACAAAGAGACAAAGGGCGAAAGACGAAAGGACCGCCTTTTTGAAACATTAATGTTCATGAATTATTCGCGAATTGACCATGAATTGATTTTTTGAACACGAATTGTTCACGAATTGTTCACGAATTGAACAGAATTAATGGGACAATTAATGGGCATTAATGGAGAACCTCATGTCGAAG
>NZ_JADYUH010000223.1 GCF_021531665.1 Prevotellamassilia timonensis | reverse complement strand
GTGACTGATGAGGGAGGAAATATGGACCGAAAAGATTTTCAAAGATGATGCAGGTTGTTTTTTGAGGATTACTAAAATCAGAAGATTTCAAAAGATTTTGTTTTGAAAACGCCCCTAAAGCACAAAAAAACGGAGATATTGCATGTCCTGCAACACCTCCGGTGACTCGCTTTGAAGCAAAACTTTGTGACTCGTATAGGATTCAAACCTATAACCTTCTGATCCGTAGTCAGATGCTCTATTCAGTTGAGCTAAC
>NZ_JADYUH010000222.1 GCF_021531665.1 Prevotellamassilia timonensis | reverse complement strand
GGTGGGGGTAAACCCTACACAGAACGCTACATGGAAGCGTTCAAAACCCTGCACGAAACGGAGCGCAAACCCTGCACTGCAACGGCGCGCTGTTTACTTAGGTGCGCTCCTAATTTTTCCTAGGTGCGCTCCTAATTTTTCTTAGGTGCGCTCCTAGTTTTTCTTAGGTGCGCTCCTAGACCTCAATTTTAAAAGGGAAGTGAAGAGATAAGGGAGGAGTCGCGGCTCGCGCCGCCATCTTCGCGGGCGTATAGCC
>NZ_JADYUH010000022.1 GCF_021531665.1 Prevotellamassilia timonensis | reverse complement strand
TATTATATTTGTACAGAGATATGGGAGGAGCCTCGGCTCCCCCCTTTTTTCGTCACTTTCCCTTTAAAAACGGCGATTTAGGAGCGCACCTAAGAAAAATTTGCCTTCTTCTAATTTAAATTTGCCTTCTTCTAATTTCATTTAGGTGCGCTCCTAAGTAAAACTATGCGCCGAGTAGGCAAAATTGGGAGGCGGAAAGTGTTCCCGGAAGTTAAAAATGTTAATGTCAAATCGCTGAAAAATGGCTCAAAAATGTTGGTTCTTTTAAGCGGTGGGGGAGTCGAAGACGATGGCAGGCTTGGGCGTGAAAGAGTCCGCGTCGGTGATTCTGTCGCTTCTTTGATGGTGCGTGAAAGACCTCTTCCCTCAAAAACCGTAATTTATAGAATATCCCAGAAATCAAAAACCGGTTCAACCTAACTTTTAGAACATCCCTTCAGTGTTCTGCACGGTTCCTTTTTCATTTTCCAGCCGACGCATCATGCGGAAGGCTCGGCGCGCGATGAAGAAGCAAACGACGAAGGAAAGCACGTCGCTGACCGCCTGGCACATCTCCAGCCCGGTCAGTCCCCAACAACGCGGCAGCCCCAGCACCAGCGGAATGAAAAACAAGCCACTGCGCGCGGCTGCGACAAAGTTTGCTTCGAGCGGGCGCCGAATCGTTTGCATCATCATGTTCGTCAGTCCGATGGTCGGAAGAAGCACGAAAGAAACCATTTGCCAACGCAGTGCCGCCGCGCCGACTGCCACCACCTCCGCCTCGTCGCGGAAGAACGACACAATCTCCGGCGCAAACACCATGCCCGCCACAGCGCACGTCAGCAGGAACACGCTGCCCGTCTTGACGCAGAAGAAGAAACCCTCGCGGACGCGGTCATAGCGGCGGGCACCATAGCAAAAACCGCAGAGCGGCTGGAAACCCTGCCCCAGTCCGATGGTGGCGGCAAAGACAAAGTAGCAACTGCGGGAGACGATGCTCATGCCCGCAATCGCACTGTCGCCAAAACGTGCCGCAGCGAGGTTCAGAGCGATGACCGAAAGCCCCGTCAGTCCCTGCCGCATGAGTGACGGTGTGCCTCCGAAGAGAATCTCTTTCAAAAGTGTGGGACGGAAGGAGACTCGGCTGAGTCGGATGCGAATGCCTCCGCCTTCACGGGTCATGCGGAGCAGCACGAGGAAGCCAACGAACTGGCTGACGACCGTGGCACACGCTGCACCTTGAATGCCCATATCGAAGACGAAGATGAGGAGCGGGTCGAGCACGACGTTGAGCAGTGCGCCCGAAAGAATGCCAAACATCGCGTAGCCGGCGTTGCCTTGGAAGCGCATTTGATTGTTCAGCGTCAGCGAGGCGGTCATGAACGGCGCGCCCCAGAGTGCGATGCCGAGATAGGCTTCCGTGTAGGGGAGGATGGTTGCCGTGCTCCCCAGTGCCAGACTCAGGTCCGTCGTGAAGAAACAGGCGAGCAACGCCACGAGCATTCCCGCCGTCAGACTGTAGGCAAATCCTGTCGCTGCCATGACCTCTGCCTCCTCCGTCTGCCTGGCGCCCAGTTTTCGTGCCACATAGTTCCCCGAACCGTGACCAAAGAAAAAACCGAGTGCCTGCACCATGCTCATGATGGAAAAGACGATGCCCACCGCTGCAGTCGCCTGCGTGTTGATTTGACTGACGAAGAAGGTGTCCGCAAGGTTGTAGAGGGCTGTGACCAGCATCGAAATGATGGTCGGAACAGCCATGGTGAGCACCACACGGTGCACGGGGGCTTCAGTCAAAAAACGAAAGTTGTCGCGGGAAGTGTGCATGAGCAGAAAGAGAGACGGGGCAAACACGTGTCAAGGATTTCGTCCTTCGCTTTAAGGGGTGTTCGAAAAAACCGGTGGGAAACGTAAGCACTTTCTTTTGAGGGCTCCTTATTTCCTAATCTATAGAACAGCCTTTAAACCTTATGTTCCTCCGCTTGCGTCACGGCGGAGGACACGACGAAAACGGAGGAAAAACAGCGTGCCGGCAGTGAAGAGTCCGGCGGAGAAAGCGTAGAAGAGCCCGGCGGAGCCCATGCCGCAGGGGAAGGCAAGAAAATAGCCCACGGGAATGTTCACCATGACATAACTCACAAAGGCAATCCACATGACGGACTGCACGTCCCGGGTGGCACGCAGAGCGTTGGAGAAGCAGACCTGCATCGCGTCGCCCAGTTGGTAGAGCATTAGCGGAGGGATGAGGCTGGCGGCAAGGCTGAGGACGGCGGCGTCAGTGGTGAAGAGCGAAGCGAGCGACTTGCCAAAGACAAGGAAGGTCAGGGAGGAGATGACCGCCATGGCGAGCAAAATGTGGGTGCCGGCACGCGCGGCGGAACGGACGCGGCTCCAGTCGCGAAGACCGTAGGCGGCAGCGAGGCGAATGCTCAATCCGGCTCCGAAACTGTAGTAGAGGAGGAAGCCGAGCGTGCCGATGGTGACCATGACTTGAAACGTGGCGAGGTCAACGGCGCTGAGCCAGCCTGCCATGATGCCGCTCATCGTGAACGAACCGCTCTCCATTCCCATCTGAAGCCCGATGGGGAGGGACTGACGGTGAACAAACTTCACTCCGCCTTTGCTGCGACGGGCGAAGAAGCCGAGATGATAGACCCGATAACTCTTTCGGCGCAGAATGACGACAATCAGAATGAGCGGCATGACGGCACGGGAGAGCAGGGTGCTCAGTCCGGCACCCGCGAGTCCCATCTCGGGAAAACCGCCATGCCCATAAATCAAAAGATAGTTTCCAAGAATGTTCAGCGCATTACCACTGAGCAGTGCCCACATCCCCACGGAGGTGTCCGTGATGCCGTCGGTGAACTGACGCAGGGCGTTGAAGAGCGCGACGAACAAGAGTGAGAAGAGAATGGGGAGATAGTAGGTTCGAATGAGGGAAAGCAGTTCCGCGGGCTGTCCGAAAGCGGGGAGGAAGAAATAGGCGACAGCCATGACAGCCATGAGCAAAAGGACAAACAACAAGTTCGCCGTCACTCCGTTGCGGAGCAGTGCGCCCGCTTCGCGCCGATGTCCTCTTCCGTAGAGGGCGCTGACCAGCGGCGTCAGTCCGTAACTGTAGCCCATGAGAAGAAAGGTGATGAGGTTGAAAACGCTGTTGACGAAGGAAGCGGCGGCAAGCGCGTCCGTGCTGTAGCGTCCGACCATCATCGTGTCGGCAAATCCCATGACGATGACGCCAATCTGTCCGATGGCGATGGGAATGCCGAGTCGCAGAATGGCTTTGTGGTCAGGAAGCATGGGGTAGAGGGCAGTGATGAGAGAGAAAGGTCACTTTCGGACAAAGAAAGACGAGGGTCAGAAAGTGCGCAGTTTGAAAAGTTTGGTTTTGATGATGCGTTTGCCGTTGGGAAAGCCCACGGTGAAAGTGATTTCCTGCGGCAGCGTCTGCATCGGTGCAAGGAGAATGATGCGATAGCGAACGCCTTCGCCTGCGGGCAGTGTGCTGATGAGCGCCGGCTCGGAGAGACGCACGGAGGAGTCGGAGCAGGTGACGGAGGGCGTGAGATTGTAGAGCGCATGGCTGCCGCGGTTGAAGATGTCCATTTCCACAAACGCTTCTTCACCCGGGTCCAGCAAGTCGTTGCGGTTCTCGTCAAAGAACTTGAGGTTGAGAACTTCAATCTTCTCCAGGTCCGACTTGGAAGGCGTGGAGCGATAATAGACTTCCTCGTCTTCGCGTCCTTGGCTCTTGATGGGGCGTTCCGCCTTTTCCTTTTTGGATGTTTTCTTCTTGGTTTGGTCTTGCGGGGCAAATGCCACGGCACCGAGGATGCCGCCGATGAACGCTCCCGCCACGATGCCTCGGTCATGACCTCGCGGTCCGTTCATCATGCCGCCGAGGCCGGAGCCGACCATACCTCCGACCATGCTGCCCTGCAAGGCGCCTGCCGCTTGTTGCCCGCTGCAGGCAACGGTGGAAAGGAGCAGGAGGAAGGCGAGAAAGAAGGAAAGAAGTTTCTTCATGAGAAGTTATGTTCTTTTTTTTATTTCACAGTGATGACAAGGTAGCGGCTGACGCTCCAGAAGTTTTGCGGGTCGGTGATGCGGAGAACATACATTCCCTGAGCGTCTTTCTCAAGCGTATAGGTGCCTGCCGGGTGGTTCGTCATCAGTTTTGCACTCTTGGAGTAGAGTTTGATGACTTTGGTGACGCGGAGGTCGATTCGGGTGAAGTAGTCTTTGTTGAAATCATTGTTCTTCAGCACGTCGTTGCGGTTGAGGATTCTTTGCTCGCGCAGTTCTTTTTTAGTGCCGAAGACGTAGTAGGCAGTGTTCATCTCCTTGTCCTGTGCGGCGATGCTGCGCGCCTTTTCTTCATTCTGTTTGTTGAGGTCGCTGACGGATTGGTTGAGGGAGTTGATTTCCTCGGTTTGTTCAGCGATGCGAATGTCTTTTTCGGCAAGTTCGGCTCTCAGTGCCTCTATCTCTTTGCTTTTTTCCTCCAGTTGTTTGTTGAAGTTTGCGACCATTTCTTCCAGTTTCGCTTTGCTGCGTGCGTCGCTCTGGCTGGTGGTTCGCAGTTGCTGCTGAAGACTGGCGATGAGTTCTTTGTTGAGTGCCAGCGTGCGCTGGATGAACTCCATGTTTTCCACGATGGCTTGACGGTCAGGCGTGTCTCCCTCTGTTTTCTTGACGTTGATTCTGCCTTGCGCCTGGTTGATTTGGTCAAATCCTTCCTGAATTTGCGAGAGCGTTTCAATCAAGTCGCTTGATTCGTTTTGCGATTGCGTCAGAGCCTGTCGGAGCGAGTCGATGACCATGCTGCTGGTGTCAATGGCTTCTTGTTCTTTTTCTTTCTTCGTGTTGCAAGAGGCGAGAGTGAGAAAGAGAATGCTTGTGAGCAGGAGTATGTTCTTTTTCATGATGTTTAGGATGTTGCGAGGTCAAGACCGCGCGTTTCATGTTTTTGTTTCGAGTTTCAGATTTTGAGTTGGTACATATAGTAAGGAGTGAGCCTCGCCGGATTCAGCGTTTGTTCATTCTTCGTCTTCCGTGCGCTCCTTTTTCTTTTTCTGCTTTTTGGGAGGTTCTGCTCCTTCGACGATGAGGACGAACTCTCCGCGTGGTTCGTTGGCTGCAAAGTGTGCGGCGACTTCACTGAGTGTTCCGCGGACGCTCTCTTCGTGGATTTTGGAAATCTCCCGGCAGGCGGAGCAGCGGCGTTCTGCGCCAAAGGTTTCGATGAATTGGTTCAGCGTTTTCACGACGCGATGGGGCGACTCGTAGAAAATCATCGTGCGCTGCTCTTCCTTCAAACTTTCCAGCCGCGTGGCGCGCCCTTTCTTCTGTGGAAGGAATCCTTCAAAGGTGAACCGCTCGCAAGGAAGACCGGAGGAGACGAGCGCAGGCACAAACGCCGTGGCACCGGGAAGACACTGCACGGTGACGCCGCGTTCCACACATGCCCTCACCAACATGAAGCCGGGGTCGGAAATGCCGGGCGTTCCGGCGTCAGAGATGAGCGCCATCACCTCGCCTGCTGCCATGCGAGCCGCAAAGGCGTCGGCTGTTTGGTGCTCGTTGAATTTGTGGTGGGAAACGAGGCGGCACTTGAGGTCAAAGTGCTTCAGCAATAAGCCCGAGGTGCGAGTGTCCTCAGCCAACACAACATCAACTTCCTTCAGAATCCGCAGTGCGCGGAGCGTGATGTCTTCAAGATTACCTACGGGCGTAGGCACCAAATAGAGCGTTCCCATGGTGCAAATATATGGTGTTTTTGCCCGAGCCACAAACAAACTCAATCTTTTTGCTCATTCTTAACCCCTTTGGGAGTGCTTTTTGACAAGGATTAAATACTTTTGCAGCCAACAGTAATGCTTTGCGGGCAGAAAACGAAACTCTCGCAACTTCATATTCCTTTGTTCAGATGTCAAAAACAGAATCCAAAAACAGAGATTCCAAGGTCATCACGTTTGACCGTTTCATTCGCGGACTCATCGGCATCGTGCTGATTGTCGGCGTCGGCATGTTGCTCTACTGGCTGAGCACGGCGCTCATTCCCTTTTTCGTCGCTTGGATTGTGGCTTATCTGCTCTATCCCGTCGTCAGTTTCTTTCAATACAAGTGCCGACTGAAGAACCGCTTGCTCTGCATCTTCCTGACGCTGTCGCTGACCTGCGCCGCGCTCGCGGGATTCTTCTATGTCGTCGTGCCGCCCATGGTTGAAGAAACAGGACACCTGAAAGACGTGGCGATTGAGTATATCCAAAAAGGAGCAGACAACCACACCATACCGCCCGCCGTGAGAAATTTCCTGCAAAGTCACGCCAACCAACAAGAAATCGAGCAGTTCCTTCGGCAGCGCGACGTCGTCGAGGCCATCAAGAAAACCGTGCCAAAGGTTTGGGAAATGGTCTGGAGCACAGCGGGAACCATCGTGAACATTGTCGCCTCGCTCATCGGTCTGCTCTACCTGCTCTTCCTCCTGACGGACTACGAAAAATATGCCAACGGCTGGATTCACTTCGTTCCGCGCGGAAAAAGAAAGTTCGCTGCCCAACTCGTCGCAGACATTCAGCACGGCATGGCGGGCTACTTCCGCGGTCAGGCTCTGGTGGCTTTGAGCAACTGCTTCATGTTCAGCGTCGGATTCTATTTGATAGGCTTTCCGATGCCGGTCGGCTTGGGCTGTCTGATTGGCGTCATCAGTTTCGTGCCCTATCTTCAAGTCATTGGTTTCATTCCTGCCGCGTTGCTCGCCCTGCTCCAAGCAGCCGAAACCGGTCAGAACTTTTGGTTCCTCTTGGGCATGGTTGTCGTGGTCTATCTGGTCGTTCAAATTCTTCAAGACACGATTTTCACGCCTCGCATCATGGGGAAAATCATGGGACTCCCGCCAGCCATCGTCCTGCTTGCCCTCTCCGTTTGGGGATATGCGTTTGGCATTGTCGGTCTCATCATTGCACTGCCCTTGACAACGCTGATGATTTCCTACTATCGCCGCTACGTTGTCGGTGAAGAAGGGCTTGTGCCCGACCGTCCGACCGAAGAGGAAATTGAAATACAGAAAAGCATGGGGGTCTATGTCGGTCCCGAAGAAAAGGACGTCACCGCAACGACCGGTGCCGAGAATCTTGACGCGGAGAAAGACCGGGTCGGAGAGGATGCGGGGAAAGGCCGGGTCGGAGAGGACGCGGAGAAAGAAGCATAAACAAAATGATTGCTTTCCGAAAAAGGGGTGTTCTATAAATTACGGGATAAGAAACGTTCAAAAGAAAGTGCTTACGTTTCCTACCTAATTTTTAGAACACCCCTAAAACGTTTTTCATGGGTTGAGTCCGTTGGTGTTTTGCGGAGGAAAAGTCCCTCACCATTCGTTGGATGATAGTAAGCCAATCTGATGCGTTGCTGACGGATTCGGAATTACCAAATTGCTTCATTTTTTTCAAGGTAAAAAATGTCGTTTTCTCCGATGAAAACGGCGTTTTTTGCATTTTTCCGCCCAACGCTGCATTTGTTTTTTTGCATTTTTCCGCCCGTCTCAATATTCAATTATTTGCACGTCTTCGCCCGTCTCAACATTTATATTTTTTGCTTCATTCAAATCCTACACACGTCTCCGCGCAATCCTACACAATGTAGGGTTTCATGTAAGGTTTTCCGACCAAACCCTACACACTTAACCTCGTTGATTTTCAAACTTTAAGCCCTTTCTGTGTAGGGTTTGCAGAAAATGTATGTACCCCTAAAAAACGTATAGGTTCGTAAGGTGAAAACGCGCGTTTGCGCGCGAATCCTTCTATAAGGGGTGTTCTATAAATTACGGGATAAGGAACGTTCAAAAGAGAGTGCTTATGTTTTGGTCGCTTTTCGTTTCTTAGCGCGCCCTTTTGTAAGTTTCGTCAGTCACATAGTCCGCTATGCTCCTTCCTCAACTGACAAAAGTTCATCTCTAAGAAAGCAAAAATCAACTCAACCTAATTTTTAGAACACCCCATACAAAAACGCCGGCGGTTCTTTGTGAACCACCGACGTTGTGTTTGGGTGTGATTTCAGAATTTTCGCAGCGCGCCTCAAAAGTCCTTGATGTTCGCGGCGCAGCGTTTCACTTGCTTTGCCCGGTGGGGCATGGGCTTAGTGACGGTCTTTGTATTTCTCCAACTGACGGAGCAGGGAATCCACGCAGAGGTCCACGCCTTCTTCGAACGTGTCGCAGACTTTTGCTGCGCGAAGTTCTTTGCCGCTGAGGGAGAGATTGATTGCCGTTTCTTTGTTCATCGCCGTTTCGGGTTTCACGACTTTGAGGATGAACTCAGCTTTGGTTATTTTGTCACAAGTTTTCTGCAGTTTGGCTGCTTTCTTTTCAATGAACTGCGTCAGTTTCTCTGTGGCGTCAAAGTGGATGGCTTGAATCTTGATTTCCATAAGATACCTCCTTTTGTTTTTTGTTTATGCCCTTGGGTGGGCTTGTTCGTATTCTTTTTTGAGGTCGGCGAAAGTGGTGTGGGTATATACTTCCGTTGTTCCAATGCTTTCGTGCCCCAACAATTCTTTGATTGCTTCAAGGTCTGCTCCGTTGTTGAGCATGACGGTGGCGAAGGTGTGGCGCAGGACGTGAGGGCTTTTCTTCTTTTGCGTCGTCACCATGGAAAGGTAGTGCGAGACGATGTTCCGGACGCTTTCCGCTTTCATCCTTTTCTTGTCCTTTCCGAGGAAGAGTGGTCCTTCCAGTGTGGCGGTCCACTCGTTTCGCAGTCGGACGTAGCGTGCCATTTCGTCGGTCAGTTCCTTCCCGAAAGGAATGATGCGCTGTTTGTTCCGTTTTCCCGTCACTTTGAGTTCGCTTGTGGTCAGCGAAACGTCAGCCACGTTGAGTCCGACCAATTCCGAGACTCTGACTCCTGTGTGGTAGAAGGTGAGGAGAATGATTCTGTCTCTGACACCTTCGAAACTTTCCGGAAACTCCACGTCGTCAAAGAGTCGGTTCATCTCCGATTGTTTGAGGAAAGTGGGCAGCGGGTAGTGCACCTTGGGATTCTTGATGAGGTGAGCAGGATTTTTGCTGACGCACCCCATGCGAAGCAAGTACTTATAGAACGAACGCAGTGCGCTGAGATTTTTTGCCACCGTTCTTGCTCCGATTCCTCGTTCCATTTCTGCAGCCATCCATCGGCGGATGATGTCTGCATCAATTTTGTCCCAGTCAAGTTGGTCGTCCAAAGCTTGGAAGAAGTTTTGGAAGGAGCCGAGCGCATCAGCGTAGGTTCTTATGCTGCGCGGGGAGTAGGCTCGGTCGCCTTGCAGATACATGAGAAAGTCGTCAATCGTGAGCATCGTGCCGTTCTTTCGGGATGTTTCAATGGCGAATATCGGCGTTATTTTTCAGACCTCCAAATTTCTTCCGTTTTTTTTGGTTTTCTGAGACGTAAGAAGGGGGGCGGCGCACGGAAAGCGGCTTCTCGGAGGAAAAGGAAAGTGGTTCAGAAACCGTAGGGGTTGAGGCTGCGATAGCGGTCGTTCATCGCGTTCTCCACGTTGGAGTATTCTCCGTCGGGGACGACCTCGTTGGCGGGAGCGAGTTCCAGCGCGTGTTTGAGGTCATCGGCTGCGCCTGCCTCGTCGTGCAGATGATGGCGCACGCCGCCGCGGCAGCGCCACGCTTCAGCAAAGGTGGGGTCAAGGTCGATGGCTTCATCGTAGAGTGCCAGTGCCTTGTCGAAAAGCGAGCCGGCGACGTAGAGTTCTCCCAGACGCAGCACAGATTCGCGGTCAAAGGGGTTGAGTGCGCGGAGTCGTTCGTAGGTTTCAATGGCTTCGTTCGTGCGTCCCGTCTTTGCCAGGAGGTCGGCGCGGAGATGGGCGAAGGTTTCATTTTCCGGTTCGGCAGTTGCGAGGGCGTCGGCATCTTCCAAGGCTTCCTTCCATTGTTGCATGGCTGCAAGGACGCGGCAGCGGAGGGCGCGTGCTTCAAGGTTCTCTTCGCAGATTTGCAGACAGCGCGTCAGTGATGCCACCGCCGTGAAGGGGTCGTTCAGCGCAAAAGCCGCTTCGGCGCAGAGGAAGAGCGCATCGGCGTCTTCGGCGTTGGCGTCCAAGAGTGCCTGTGCCGTCTCTTTTTCTTTGTCATACATTTCCAAGCGCCCGTAAGTTCGTGCCAAGGTGTGGCGAAGCAGGGGGGAGCAGTCCGGCTGCTGCGCAAACTTTTCCAAAATGGGGAGTGCCTCGGCGGCTTCTCCGGCGCGCAGCAGTGCTTCGGCGAGCAAACCCTCCGTGGAGGCATCGGGACGGAGTTCGAGAGAGGCTTTGAGACATTTCACGGAGTAGGGGATTTCTCCCATTTGCAGGGCGCGCACTCCGTCATCGCGGAGAATCTGCGCTTTTTGTGTGTCGTCGGGACGTGAAGTTCCGAAAAGAGAAGATAGGAAACTCATAATCAAAAACTATTCTTCAGAAAAACAAAAATGCGGCGAGCCGTCATGCTTTCGTGAGGGACGGTCGCCGCATGGTGATTCAAGTTTGGGGCGGAAAAGATTATCCGTAAATAATCTTGCCGCTCTCATCCTCGTAGGGGGTGAGGTCTTTTGCGTACTGGTTCATGGCTCTGAGGCTCATGCCCATGCTTGAGAATCCGCCGTCGTGGAAGAGGTTCTGCATGGTGACTTTGCGTGTGAAGTCAGAGAACATCATGACGCAGTAGTTTGCGCATTCTTCTGCGTTGGCGTTGCCCAGGGGAGACATTTTGTCGGAGAAGTCCATCATGTTGTCAATGTCCTTGATTCCCTTTCCGGCAGTGGTGGCGGTGGGACTCTGGGAGATGGTGTTTACGCGGACGTGTTTCTCGCGACCGTAGATGTAGCCGAAACTGCGTGCGATGCTTTCGAGCATGCTCTTGGCGTCAGCCATGTCGTTGTAACCAAAGAACGTGCGCTGAGAAGCGACGTAGGTCAGAGCGACCACGGAACCATATTCAGCAATGGCGTCAAGTTTTTTGGCGGTCTGGAGCATCTTGTGGAAAGAGATGGCAGAGATGTCCAGCGTTTTCTGGAGATAGCCGTAGTCCAGGTCATCGTAGGTGCGGTGTTTGCGCACGTTGGGGCTCATACCGATGGAGTGGAGCACGAAGTCCACCTTTCCGCCGAGGATGCGCATGCTTTCTTCAAAAACCTTTTGCAAATCCTCCACGCTGGTGGCGTCGGCGGGGATGACGGTGGCGCCGATTTGCTCGGCGAGTTTGTCAAGCGTTCCCATTCGCAACGCCATGGGAGTGTTGGAGAGCGTCAGTTGTGCACCTTCTTCGGCTGCCTTGACAGCAACCTTCCAAGCGATGCTGTCTTCGTTGAGCGCGCCAAAGATGATGCCGCGCTTTCCTTTCAGTAAGTTGTGGGTCATAAGAGTTATACCTTTAAAATCGTGCGCAAAATTACAAACTTTGTGCAAAATGACCAAGAAAACGGCTGACTAACGTGGTTCTTCTTCTTCAGCGAAAGGAAGAGTCGGCTCGCCGAGTCCGCCGAAGGTGAGGCGGTGGTGAGGAGTGAGTCCGTGGGAGAGAATGCCTTGGCGGTGACGAAGCGTGGGATAGCCGGCGTTGTGAATCCAGTCGTAGAAAGGATATTGTTCGTGGAGTTCGTGCATTCGGTCGTCGCGGTAGGTCTTGGCAAGGATGGAGGCGGCTGCGATGGAAAGAAATTTGCCGTCGCCTTTGACGATGGTTTGATGCGGCAGGTCTTGGTAGGCTTTGAAGCGATTTCCGTCCACGATGAGGAATTGCGGTCGCACGCTGAGGGCGTCGAGAGCGCGGTGCATCGCGAGGATGGAGGCGTTCAGGATGTTGATGCGGTCAATTTCCTCGGGTGACACGCTGGCAACCGCCCAAGCGAGGGCGTCGCGCTCAATGATGGGGCGGAGTTTTCGACGGCGACGGTCGGTCAGTTGTTTGGAATCGTTGAGTTCGTCGTTTTCATAGTCGGGCGGGAATATCACGGCGGCGGCAAAGACTTCGCCTGCCAGACATCCGCGCCCGGCTTCGTCAAGTCCGGCTTCAAGGAGATGGGACGTATTATATAAGGAAGCAAGCATCAAAAAACGGGGTGAAGTTTTGGGAAACGGTCAGACGACAACGGCGGTGCCGCTGGCAACGACCATGAGCATGGAACCGGATGCGCCGACTGTCTCATAGTCAAAACTGATGCCGACAACGGCGTTGGCACCCATGCGGGAAGCACGCTCCTCAAGTTCCTTCAGAACGGTTTCGCGTGCTTCAATGAGCACACCTTCGTAGGCGCCGGAGCGTCCGCCGAAGAAGTCGCGCACGTTTGCCATGAAGTCTTTGACGAAGTTGGCACCGACAATGCTTTCGGCGGTGACGACGCCGAGATATTGGCGAATGGGATTGCCTTCGAGAGTGGGAGTGGTGGAGAGTGTCATGGTTTGAGATGATTGGGGGTTAAAGGGTCAAAGGGGAGGGGAGTGTCTGCGCCCTTTTTGATGAATCAAGGCTTATTCAGAACATCTTTCTGACGCGGTCGATGGCGCTGACGAGGGCATCAATTTCGGCGCGGGTGGTGTAGAGAGCAAAAGAAGCGCGTGCCATGCTTTCCACGCCAAAGCGCGCCATGAGCGGCTGGGCACAGTGATGTCCCGTGCGGAGGGCAATTCCGAGGCGGTCGAGGAGCGTCCCTAAGTCCAGCGGATGAATGTCGCCGACGGTGAACGCCACGACGGCGTCCTTCTCGGCGGCGGTGCCGAAGAGGCGCATACCGGGGATGAGCGAAAGTTGCTCCATGGCGTAACGGGTGAGTTCTCGCTCGTGGAGATGAATGTTTTCCATGCCGAGTTGTTCCACATAGTCCAACGCCACGCCGAGTCCGTGGGCGCCGACATAGTCCGGTGTGCCAGCCTCAAACTTGAAGGGCAGTCGCTCAAAGGTCGTGTGTTCAAAGGTGACGCGGGAAATCATCTCGCCGCCGCCTTGATAGGGCGGCATGCGGTCCAGCAGTTCCTCCTTGCCGTAGAGCACACCAATGCCGGTCGGTCCATAGACTTTGTGACCGGAGAAGGTGAGGAAGTCGCAGTCAATGTCTTGCACGTTCACCGGGAAGTGGGGCACGCTCTGTGCGCCGTCCACAAGGATGCGGGCGCCGTGGGCGTGAGCCACCGCCGCCATCTGCTTCACCGGGTTCACCGTGCCGAGCACGTTGCTGACGTGGGTGACGGCGACGAGGCGGGTGCGCGGAGTGAAGAGTTTTTCGTATGCCTCCATATCCACCTCACCGGCATCGTTGATGGGAATGACTTTGAGGACAATCCCTTTGCGTTCCCTCACGAGTTGCCAAG
Source organism: Prevotellamassilia timonensis (assembly GCF_021531665.1). Taxonomy (GTDB): domain Bacteria; phylum Bacteroidota; class Bacteroidia; order Bacteroidales; family Bacteroidaceae; genus Alloprevotella. The sequence continues at coordinate 22,223 of NZ_JADYUH010000022.1, read as the reverse complement.
GAACGATGTTGCTGTGGTGTTCCATGACCGTCAGCAAGACTTCGTCGCCCTCCCGGAGGAACGCCTCGGAGAAGGACGAAGCGACGAGGTTCAGGCTCTCGGTCGTGCCCCGTGTGAAAACGATTTCGGAAGAAGAGGCAGCGCCGATGAAACGAGCCACCCGTTCGCGGGCGGCTTCGTGAAGGTCGGTGGCTTGTTGCGAAAGGAAGTGCACGCCGCGGTGCACGTTGGCATTGACGGAGAAATATTCCTCGCTCATCGCATCGACGACGCAGCGTGGTTTCTGAGTCGTGGCGGCGTTGTCCAAATAGACCAGCGGGCGGTCATAGACCTTTCTTTCCAGAATGGGAAAGTCGGAACGTATTTTTTCAATATCAAACATGGTGTGCAATGAAAGAAACGTTGGGTGCCTCATTTCACGCCGCAGCGGTGGCAGCCTTGACAATGTCGGAGTGCGCCGCGGAATCGCTGGTCGGTGAGGAAGGCGAGGCGGTCGTAGAGGTGAGGGATGGAGACGTGACGCAACACTTCGTTGATGAAGGCGTGTTGCAGGAGCAGGCGTGCTTCCGCTTCGGGAATTCCGCGCTGACGCATATAAAACAAAGCAGCCTCGTCCAACTTTCCGGTTGTGGAGCCGTGGTTACAACTTACGTCGTCGGCATAGATTTCCAGCATGGGTTGCGAGAAAGCGCGCGAGGTCGGCGAGGCACAAAGGCTGGCGTGGGTCTGGCGCGAGAGGGTTTTGTCGGCACCGGGTGCCACATAGACCTTCCCGGCGAAAGCACCGACGCTGCTGCCGTCCAACACATATTTATATAGCATGTCGCTCTGACAACCGGGTGCGAGGTGTTCGACGAGCACGTTGTGGTCCACGCGGCGGGTGTCGTCGGCGATGACGGCGCCGAAGGCTTCGCAGACCGCACCCTCTCCCTTCAGTCGGGCGTCAAGACGGGTGCGGCTGGTGCCGCAGGTCAGCGTGACGGAGTGACAGGTCACGCGGGAGCCGCTTTGTTGTTCGGTGAAAATGTTTCGGAACGCCGTGCAGCGTTCGTTGGTTTCTTCGATGGAATAGAGTGAGACGGAGGAGTTGACGCCGCCATAGACCTCCATCACTTCTGAGGTGAGATAGGCGGGTGTGCCCTCGGCGTGTTCGCAGAAGAGGACGGAGACTTCAGCGTCTTCTTCTGCCACAATCAGAACGCGGCGGAGAGAGAGGAAGTCCGAGGCGGCGACCGACATGTTCACCACCTGAATCGGTGTTTTGAGTTTCACGCCGGCGGGGACGTGAATCAGCAGCCCGTCTTGTGCGAGCATGGTGTTGAGAAGAGTGACTCCGTCGTGTCCGGTTTTGAAGTCACGTTCGTGGGAGGCTGCACGATGATAGAAAGCCTCCAGCCATCCGGGGCGTTTTTTCTCCACGCGTGAGAAGGAATCCACCGTGACGCCCTCGGGAAGGAGAGATTGCGTGTGAAGCGGCGCCGGGACGGGCACGTCGTTGAGCACGAAGAAGAGCGAGGTGCTCAAGTTGGGCACTTGACAGCGGAAGGTGTCGTAGGGGTCCGCTTTGGGCAGCAGGCGCTTGAGGTTCACGCCGAAGTTAGGCGCGAATGCCGCACGTGCGTCAGTGTATTTGTAGCGCTCCGTCTTCCGGTCGGGCAGTCCCTGTTGTTCGAGCAGTGCCGCCGCTTCTTCGCGCGGTCGGTTGGTGACCGGTGCGGCGTGTTGCTCCAGCAAGTCGCGGTGAGCGCGGAAGAGGTCGATGTATTGCTGTTCGCTGTTCATGTAATACTCCTTATATATATTACGCCTCCTTGATAATCCAATCGAAACCGCGCTCTTCGATTTCGTAGCCCAGTTGTGCGGTTCCTTCTTTGACGATGCGTCCTTTGACGAGGACGTGGACGAAGTCCGGTTTGAGATAGTCAAGCATTCGTTGATAGTGTGTAATCACCATGGCTGACGTTTGTGGCGTGCGGAGCGTGTTGAACCCCTCGGCAACGATGCGCAGGGCGTCCACGTCCAGTCCGGAGTCCGTTTCATCGAGGATGCTGAAGAACGGTTCGAGAACCGCCATTTGGAAGATTTCGTTCCGTTTGCGCTCGCCTCCTGAGAATCCTTCGTTGACGCCTCGGCTCATGAAGTGTGCGTCCAGTCCGACGAGTTTTCTTTTTTCTTTGAGGATTTTCAAGAACTCAGAGGCGGGGATGGGTTCTTGTCCGAAATATTTTCTTTTGGCGTTCAGTGCGGCTCTCATGAAGTTTGTCATGGAGACTCCGGGTATTTCGGTCGGTGCTTGGAAGGACATGAAGATGCCTTCGTGTGAGCGATCCTCGGGTGAGAGGGCAAGGAGGTCTTTTCCGCGGAAGGTGATGCTTCCTTCCGTCACTTCATATTTTGGGTTTCCCACCAACACGTGGCTGAGTGTGCTTTTGCCGGAGCCGTTTGGTCCCATCAGGACGTGAACTTCTCCTTCTCGGATGGTGAGGTTCACTCCGCGCAGGATTTCTTTTCCTTCGACGGAAGCGTGTAGATTCTTTATTTCTAACATCGTGCGGATTGTGTTTATTTTTTGGAGGTCTGAGTTCTTGTGAGAGAATGAGCGCAGAAAAAGAACGGGAAAGTGTCTGATTACTCTGATTCTCTGCTTTGGAAGAGCAAAATTAGAAAAAAAATTCAAGTCGGCTTCGCAGACCTTTGTCATTTAGACCAAATCACCTTATCTTTGTCGCGTGAACTTGCAAAATGAGGCGGATTCGGCACCAGTTTCTCTTGCAAGCAGTTTCCACAAGAAACGCCGGCTCTCAAGGAATGCTGCCTTGCCCGTCAAAAAAACAGAAATAATTTTAATCATTAACCTTTAATCATTAACCTTAAATCAACCGAAACATGAGAAAGACCTACTACTTGCTCCTGCTGGCTGTTATGTTTATGGCTGGCATTAGCGCAGCGCAAGCTGAAAAGCGCTATGTGGTTACCGGAGGTTCCTTGACCGACGGAGGGGCTCTTGAATCCGGTTACATTGAAGAAGGCATGAGCTATGTGCTTCAAAGCGGTGCTTTCGACGTGGGAACCGACCCGACCCCTGACTTTGTGAAAGGAATCACCAAGTCCAACATCATCACCGATGAGAACCTCCTTGAATTTGTCTATGACGGCGATCAAGAGGATGGAGAAATCGTTTGGATTCTGAAGCAGGTTTCCACCGGACTCTATCTGGAAAACAAAACCGGCATCATCTCCTACACTGACACCAAGGCGCGTGCCTGGAGATTTATCATCAAAGATGCCATCTCCTACACCTCTGAACAAATGGACGCTGAGCCCAGTGAAGTTGAATCTTGGGCTTGTGCCACGCTTCGCACTCCCAATGCGCAGTGCGGTGTCGGCGTGGTTTTCTGTGGCGCCGACCAGACCCTTGAATCTGCCACCCGCACCAACACCACGTTCCTTCTCAACGGAGCTCTCGGCGGCAATCCCACGCTGGGAAACAACTTCAATCAGAACATGTGGTATGTATATGCCGTGGAAGAAATGCCTGCCAGCACCTACATCCGCAATGTGTTGGACGAGATTGTTCCTGCCGAAGGCCTTGACAATCTCTACAACGTCGGTGACGAACCCGGTCAAATCAGCCAGGCTCTCCACGATGAGATGCTGGATGCTTATTCCAACGCACTCACCGTCGCCAACACAGAGGGTGTGACCTACGAAATGGCTGACGCTGCCATTGACCGACTGAAAGCCGCCATCCGCGCCGCTCAGGATGGAGCAGTGAAGGTGAAGGACGGTTACTACTACTTCCGCAGTGCCCGCACCGAACTGAACGCCACCTACGACAACGGCTCGCAACTCTGCTGGACCTACAACTCCACTTGGGAACTGCCTGAAACCATCACGGCAGCAGACACCAAATATATCTGGAAAATGACGGAGAACCCCGAAAGACCCGGTTCCTACTTCATTCAGAACGTCTATACAGGACGCTACGTCGGTGCTGCAGAGCGCGTCGGACAATACATCCCCTCCACCGAGGAGGCTGAGGAGAGTTATCTGATTTATCCGCAGAACAAAGACTACTTCGTCATTGAAAATCCGCGTCTCGTGGAGAATCCGATTGCCGGTTGGGCTGCTGACGGCTATCCCGACTGTACCGCTCTCCACACCATGAAGGACGGAATTGGCGTTGTGACTTGGACAACGACCGCCGCCGCTTCCGGTTGGCAGTTCCTCCACGTCGAAGAGTCTGACCTTGAGGCTGTCCTCGCTGACATTGAGCAGGTGAAACTCAACACGGAACTGAAGAAGGCTTATGACACTGCCAAGGCTGGCTATGACGCGGGCTTTGCCTACACCTCCGCCGCTTCTCACGGCGACCCCTACTTCGACCTTCCCGGTCTCATTGACTTAGGCTCGCAGTATTGGTCCAACTGCCAAGATCCGCAAGAAGGTTCCACCGACGCCTTGCTCGATTTCAACGACCCGACCTCCTTCTTCCACTCCAGCTGGCGCGCAGACCAGACCTTCACAGGCAAGTATCACTATCTCGCCGCTGACCTCAACAGGGCAGTCTCTGCCATTGAGTTCAAGACCGTCAAGCGCATCAACCCGGGTGATAACTACAACGTGGCTGCGCAGTATCCCGTGAAGCTTGAAGTTTATGCCTGCAACGACACCACTGACAACGCAGCATGGGTTCGCCAAGGCTACATCACGACCAACTATGTCGATTCACTCGTCTATAACGCCGGCGGAACGGACCGCACCTATCAGAACATTGTGGGCTACGGCAGCATCGCTTTCGACCAGCCCTATCGCTATGTTCGCTTCGACGTGCTGACCACGGGCAACAACGCTTCCAAAGTTAGCGGCGCACCGTTCTTCTGCATGAGTATGTTCCAGATTTACGAAGCAACCTACGTTCCCGAAGAATCTCTCATCGAAGAAGTGGATGCCGATGTGCGCGCAAGATTTGAAGCTGCTCTCAATGCCGCCAACACAGCTCTTGCCGCCAACGCCGCCACGCGCGAAATCATTGATGAACTCAATGCTGCCTACGAACTCTTCGTTGAAAACTATCCGCATCCCGCAGAAGCACTTGCTGCACTGAACGAAGCCAAAGCACAGTTGGAAAACGCTGCCGTCGGCGATGCCCCGGGCTACTTCCCGCAATCCGCCCTCGATGCTCTCGGTGCTGTCATCAACGAATGTGAACCTCGCGTCAAGGACATCATGAGTCTTGCAGAAGTGGAAGAAGTCAAGAATGCGCTCAATCAGGCTCTCGCCGAGTTTGCTCAGGCACTCATCAAACCTGCTGACGGAAAATACTACTATCTCGTGAGCCAGACCGCTCCTGCCGCAGAGGATGCCACGGAAACTGCCATCGAAGCCAATCCGAACGGTTCCTACGTCTATCCCGCAGGTAACGGCGTCGGCATGAAGTGGTTGCACCCCTCTGACGACGTGACCTATCGTCCTTACACCATCTGGAAATTCATCCATAACGGCGACGGAACCTTCCTCCTCAAGAACGTGATGACCGGTGAATATCTCAACAACCCGAAGGACTTCACCCGCAGCGTCATCGGTTCCACTGAAGCCGACACTTGCGCCTTCACGCTCCGTTCTGCCAAGGTGCCCGGTGTCTTCAACGTGGTGTTTGAAGAAAATGTTTATCTCAACGCAGAACCCGGCTCAAAGAACGTTGTGACTTGGAGCGTGGCAAACGGCAGTGACAACTCCGCCTTCTCGTTTGAGGAAGTAGATGTGGACAATGCCTATGACGGTGCCATCCTTTGGAACGTCAATCCTTCCAAGTTCACCATCATCACCCTGCCCGTTGACATTTATTCTCCCGAAGGCAATGCTTTCTCCTTGGTCGGCAGAAATGCGAACAACCTCGTGCTCTCGCCCATCAATGGCGTCATCACAGGCGGCACTCCTTTCTTCTTCAAGGAAGAATATGGTGAAAGTACATTCAACTTCGAAACGGTTGAAACCACTGTCGAAGGTCTTGCCAACCACACCGCAGGCGAAGCGCTTGAAGTGAACAACCTCGTCGGAACGCTGGCTCCCATCTCCGAGCTCAACGTCGGCTACGGCATTCTCTATCAAGGTGCCACCATCGTGGATTCCAAAGCACACGAAGGCGTAGCCAACAACTCCGGTTACATCAACATCAACGTGCCCGAAACGGAAGAAACTTCTGATGTCGTGATTCCCATTGACGGAAAGATTGATGCTGTGACCAACGTGGTTCTCGAGAAGAACGGCGACAGCGCAGTTTACACGCTGAGTGGCGTCAAGGTTCGCAGCCACGCTCGCACTGCCTCCGACCTTAAGGGTCTTCCCGCCGGAATCTATCTCATTGGCGGAAAGAAAGTGCTCGTTCCCTGAACGACTTTGAACATTCACTGAAATTCAACTCGGACGCGTCTCGGCATCTCGCTGAGGCGCGTCTTTTCCATGGCTGTCCGGTAAACACACCGAACTCTAAGAACCGTGGAAACGATTTTTGCTGAGGATTTGTCGCTCTTTTCTAAGACCGCGTTGGTTTACGCTCCTGCAGCGAAAGCCAACGGGAAGGAGGGGAGAGCGACAAATCGGCGAGCAGGAGCGACGCCGCGCCGTCTGCGAACACGGCTTTTTCAGCACACAGCCATCCTCAATCGCCAAACTTTTGCAGGACAGCAATGATATTCTTCAAACTCTTGCTAACTTCGCCGCCGCGATGCGTCCATCTTGCTCCAGAGCCGTGGGAATCGTGACAAACGCCACACTCGTTTGGATCTGCTTCGCAAACCAACCATCAAATCTGCTTTACATGACATCTTCCCATCGTCTTGTTCGCCGCTTCCGACTTGACTTTCTGCGACGTTCGCCCGAAGAACTTTTCAACACGTTCACCCATCTGGCGGGCGTTCTCTTCACCCTCTCTGCCGCTTGGTTCATCCTGAAACTCGGCTATGACAGCGACTGGCAGAACGCCTTGGGAGTGACCTTCTTCACGTGTGGAATGTTGGTGATGTATGCTGCCAGCACGCTCTATCACTGGTGGCTGCCCGGCAAGGCAAAGCGGCGCCTCCGCATCTTTGACCACATCAGCATTTACGTCATGATTGCCGCCTCCTATACCCCCGTCTGCATCGGCGTGGTCGGCGGCTGGGCAGGCTGGCTCGTCTTCGGCGTCCTTTGGGGAGTGGCACTCGGCGGCGCGGTCTATAAGATTACAGCCATTGACCGTTGGCCGCGTCTTTCCCTTTTGATCTATCTTGTCATGGGCTGGGCGTTCGTTTTCATCGCTGAGCCGGTCTGTCGCTCCATCCCGACCTCCGCCCTTTGCGCCATCCTCGCAGAGGGGCTGTTCTACACTTCCGGAACCTACTTCTTCGCCCACGACTCCCGCCGCTTCTTCCACGGCATTTGGCACATCTTCGTCCTCCTCGGCAGTGTCGCCCACTGGCTCGCCATCCTCTGGATTCTGGAGGCATGAGACGCAGAGAAAGCCGCCATCGGCGAGCGCGTAAACGTATCATTCACTCTAAACCAACATAAGAATATGAAACAACCCGTTCAAACCACCCTGGCACCCGCTGCCATCGGTCCTTACAGCCAAGCCATCCAAGCCGGCGACACGGTCTATGTCTCCGGGCAACTTCCCATTGACCCCGCCACCGGACAGTTCGCCGAGGGCGACATTCGCGACCTCACCCGCCAGTCGCTCCTCAACGTTCAGCACATTCTTGAGAGTGTCGGACTCAGCATGGCTCACGTCGTCAAAACCACCGTTTTCCTCGCCGACATGAACGATTTTGCCGGTATGAACGAAGTCTATGCCGAGTTCTTCGCCGCTCCCTTCCCCGCTCGCTCCGCCGTGGCGGTGAAGACGCTGCCGAAAGGCGCAAGCGTTGAAATTGAATGTGTGGCGGTGAAATGAGAGCATCACAAACAGAACTGAGTCTTTCAATTGAGTTATGTATCAGAAAATAGGAGTTTATCTCTCTGCCCGCGAAGACCTGCCCGCGAGTTTCACCCGCGCCGCTCGGGAAGTCGGTGAACTCATTGGCTCTACGGGGCGTACGCTCGTCTATGGCGGTGCCCGCAAAGGACTGATGGAGGTGCTGGCGAAGAGCGTCAAGGATAGCGGCGGCAGAGTCTATGGCATGGTGCCCGACATTCTTGTGGAGCGCGACCTCGTCAGCGACCTCATCGACGTCACCTTTCGCTGCGTGGATCTCGGCGACCGCAAAACCATGATGAACCGCGAGAGCGACATCCTCGTCGCTCTGCCCGGCGGCATCGGTACGTTGGACGAAGCCTTCACCGTCATGGCTAATGCCGGCATAGGCATCGCCCGTCAGCCCCTGGTCTTCTACAATGTCGATGGATGTTGGGACGGCATTCTCTCCGCCCTTGACCGTCTTTTCGAACTCGGACTGATTGTCGGTAAACCTGCTGACTACTATCGCGTGGTCACTGACATCGACGCCCTTCGCACCATCCTCGACGAATGAACCCTTGAGCTGCTTCCACTTCATGATGCGTTCCGAACATGACAAAATTCACATGTTTTGAAAAAGTTTTCGCCGAATTGAAAGCGCGATAACGTCAATTCGCAAAAACTTAGTAATTTTGCGCTTGTACACCTAAATACGCTCATGAATCAAGAGTTAAGAATCATCATCAGCGGCGGCGGAACCGGTGGTCACATCTTTCCCGCCGTCTCCATAGCCAACGAAATCAAAGCCAAACGCCCCGATGCAAAAATCCTTTTCGTCGGTGCGGAAGGACGCATGGAAATGCAGCGCGTTCCGGCTGCGGGTTACGAAATCAAGGGACTTCCCATCGCAGGTTTTGACCGCAAGAACCTGTTGAAGAACGTGCCCGTGCTTTTCAAAATTCTCAAAAGTCGTAGGCTCGCCCGCCGCATCGTCAAAGATTTCCGACCGCAGGTTGCCGTCGGGGTTGGAGGCTATGCCAGCGGACCCACACTCAATGTCGCAGAGTCCATGCACATTCCGACCGTGTTGCAGGAACAGAACTCCTATGCCGGCGTCACCAACAAACTGCTCGCCAAACACGCTTCGCGAATCTGCGTCGCCTACGAAGGAATGGAACGCTTCTTCCCTGCTGACAAGATTCTCCTTACCGGAAATCCGGTTCGACAGAACCTGCTCCAAAGCGCACCCGCCAGAGAAGACGCGGTGAAAAGTTTCGGACTCGTGCCGCGAAAGAAAACCGTCCTCATCATCGGAGGCTCTCTGGGTGCAAGAACCATCAACGAAAGCGTGCTCGGACACCTCACTCTCATCAAACAACAGAACGATGTGCAGTTCATCTGGCAAACCGGAAAATACTACAGCGATGAAATCAACGCCGAACTGCAACGCCGAGGATGTCCCGACAACCTGCTTGTCAAAGACTTCATTTCAGACATGGCTGCCGCCTACTCCGCTGCCGACCTCGTCATCTCTCGCGCCGGAGCGGGCAGCATTTCGGAGTTTTGTCTTCTCGGCAAACCCGTGATTCTCGTGCCTTCGCCCAATGTGGCAGAAGACCACCAGACGAAAAACGCTTTGGCACTCGTGCAGAAAAGTGCCGCACTCATGGTCACCGATGCCGACGCACGCCGCGCCTTGCTGCCGCTGGCAGTGAACACCGTGACAGACGTGTTGCGACTTGAAGACCTTAGCCGACAAATCTGCAAATGGGCGAAACCCAACGCAGCATCCGACATCGCTGATGTCGTCATTGCGCTCGCTGAAAAACAAAGATGACGCGAAAGAAGTCAAAGCGGAGCATAAAACCAAAAAAACAGAAGAACCCATATTTCACGTGATAGAAAAATGCAAGGCATTCAATCCATATATTTCGTAGGGGCAGGAGGAATAGGCATGAGCGCACTTGTGCGCTATTTCCTTTCGCAAGGACTTTGCGTGGCAGGCTACGACCGCACCCCGACACCGCTCACCGCAGAACTGGAGAAGGAAGGCGCGATGCTCCACTTTGAAGACGATCCCGCTCTCATCCCCGATGCCTGCCGCCGTCCCGAGACCACCCTCGTGGTCTTCACACCTGCCATTCCTGCCGACCACCGCGAACTTGCCTTCTTCAGAGAAGGAGGTTTTGAAATCAAGAAACGCGCCGAGGTCCTTGGAATGCTCACCAAACAGATGAAGGGGCTCTGTGTCGCCGGAACTCACGGAAAGACAACCACCTCGTCAATGACTGCCCACCTCCTGCACGAAAGCCACGTGGGCTGCAACGCCTTCCTCGGAGGCATTGTAAAGAACTACGGAACGAACTATCTCCTTTCCAAAGAAAGTCCCTTCGTCGTGATAGAAGCTGACGAGTTTGACCGCTCCTTCCATCATCTCCGACCCTTTGCCACCGTCATCACCGCCACGGACGCCGACCACCTCGACATCTACGGCACGGAGGAAGCCTATCTCGAAAGTTTCGCACACTACACCTCCCTCATTCAGCCCGGCGGAGCGCTCATTGTGCACCGCGGACTGAAAATGAAGGAAAGACTGCAGGAAGGCGTCACTCGCTATGACTATGCTCGCACAGAAGGCGACTTCCACGCAGAGAACATCCGCATCGGAGGAGGTAGAATCCTCTTCGACTTCATCTCCCCGCTGGGGAACATCCCCGAGGTGGAACTCGGAGTCCCCGTCAGCATCAACATCGAAAACGGAATCGCCGCCATGGCGCTCGCTCAACTCGCTGGAGCAGAAGCCGACGAAATCCGAAAGGCAATGAAGAGCTTCGGAGGCGTGGTCAGAAGATTTGACTTCGCACTCAAAGACGAACGCCACGTCCTTCTCTCAGACTATGCCCACCATCCTGCGGAACTCGAACAAAGCATACGCTCCATCCGAGAAGTCTTCAACGGGCGCCGCATCACCGGCATCTTCCAACCGCACCTCTACACCCGCACACGCGACTTCTTCAAAGACTTCGCCGCTAGCCTCTCCTTGCTTGACGAAGTGATTCTGACGGAAATCTATCCTGCGAGAGAATTACCCATTCCGGGCGTGACGAGCCAACTCATCCTTGATGAAATCAAACCGGGCATTCCTAAGCGACTCATCAAAAAAGAAGAGCTCCCTGCTCTCGTTGAAAAAGAAGACTTCGACGTGCTGATGGTGCTCGGTGCCGGAGACGCCGACAACTTCGTTCCTCAACTCAAGGAAATCCTGAGCAAAAAATGAATCCGTGCGTGCGTATATATAAATAAGGAGTAGGGTAGTTCTCTCTCCCGCGCACGTATATATAATAAGGAGTAATTAAAAATTAAGGAGTACCAAGCAAGAGCCCGCTCCGACAAACTGTTAAGAAAGAACGATTCAGTTCGCCGCACATGAAAACCCTGTTCAAACTCCTCCTGCTTTTTGGCGTGATGGTCTATCTCGTCTTTGCCTTCACCGCCTTTTCCGGCAATGAAGACATGACCGCCTGCCGAAAAGTGAACTTTGTCATTGCAGACAGTGCCCATGCCGGTTTCATCACCACCGATGAGGCTGAACGCATTCTGAGAAAGTCCGGAGCCTATCCCATCGGGCAAACCATGAGCCGCATCAACGGACTGGAAATTGAAAAACTCTTGCTCAAAAACAGTTTCATTGAAAGTGCGCAATGCTACAAGTCACCGAACGGAGTTCTCAACATCCTCATTGAACAACGCTTGCCTGTGATGAGAATCCTCGCCGACAACGGAGAGAACTACTATATTGACTCCCACGGGCACACCATGCAGCCTCAGGGGTACGTGGCTGACCTTGTCGTCGCCACCGGGAAGATTGACAAACGCTTCGCACAGACCCGACTCCTCGCACTTGGCACTTACATCAAAAACAATCCCTTCTGGGAAGACCAGATTGAGCAGGTCTTCGTGGAGCCGAACCACCACGTGCAACTCGTTCCGCGAGTCGGAGGTCACATCATTCACTTCGGAACGACCGACAGCCTTGAAACGAAATTCCGCAACCTCTATACTTTCTATCAAAAAGTGCTTCCCGACGTCGGTTGGAACAAATACGCCGAAATCTCAGTCGAAAACACCAGTCAGGTTGTCGGAAAAAAACATCACAAGTAGAGGGGTGTTCTAAGAATTAGGTTGAGTAAACACTTTCTTTTGAACATTCCTTATCCTGTAATTTATAGAACACCCATAGAAATAACAGCAATTCAAAAAAACTCATAGCATGGCAGCAGAAGACAACTTCATCGTGGCAATCGAACTCGGGTCATCCAAGGTGACCGGAGTTGCCGGCAGAAAACAACCCGACGGAGCCATCCACATTCTTGCCTTTGCCCAAGAACCTTCCACCTCCTTCATCAGAAAAGGCAGAATCAACAATGTCAACAAAATGACGCAGTGCCTCATCAACATGAAGGAGAAACTGGAACAAAAACTCCAGAAGACCGTGAGCAGAGTCTATGTGGGCATCGGAGGAATGGGAATGCACACAGTCGCAAATCCCGTCATCAAAGATTTTGACTCGAAAATCGAAATCACTCAGGAAATGGTGGACAGAATGGCAGATGAGAACAGAATCTCCGCATCCACCGAAAGAGATATCCTTGAAGCCGTTCCGCAAGAGTACAGACTCGGAACACAAAGCCAAATAGACCCCGTAGGCATCCTTGCTGAAAGCATTGAATGCCGCTTCCTCAACATCGTTGCCAACACCTCGGTGAAAGAGGAAATCAAAAGTTGTTTCCGCAACGCCGGAATCAACATCGCGGACATGCCCATCACCTGTCTCGCACTCGCCGACGCCATGCTCTCAGAAGCTGAAAGACGTTCCGGCTGCGTTTTCGTCGATATGGGCTCCGAAACCACTTCTGTTGCTGTCTTCAAAAACAACATCCTCCGACATCTCGCTGTCATTCCCCTCGGCGGAGCCAACGTTAACAAAGACATCATGTCGCTCCAAATTGAAGATGACGAAGCTGAAGAACTCAAACTGAAATATGGCTCCGCCTTCCAAGAAACCATCGAAGGAATGGCGCCCATCGCACTCAGAGACGGACGAACCGTGAGCTACGAAGAGTTCAGCGGACTTGTCGAAGCAAGAATGGAAGAGATTGTCCAAAACATCAACAACCAAATCAAACTCTCAAAGTATGAGAAGTCGCAACTCATCGGCGGACTTGTCATCACCGGCGGTGCTTCCAACATGAGAGACCTTGACAAAGCTCTTCTCCGCGACACCGGCTTCGAAAAGATTCGTTTTGTCAGAAACCTCCGAATCGGTCTGCGCTCGCCGGAATATCCGCGCTTCAACAAAGAGGGAGATTGCAACGCCGCACTCGCCATTCTCGATAAGGGAGAAACAAACTGCTGCGGAGGAGAACTCGGTCAACCCCTGCAACAGATATTTGAGGAATACCAAGACCCGAAACCTGTAGAGAACGAAGCTGAACGTCTCGCTGCTGCCGAAGCCGAAGCAAAAGCAAAAGAAGAGGCAGAGGCAAAAGCACGCGAGGAAGAAGAAGCAAGGGCTGCCGAAGAGGCAAGACTCGCTGCTGAAGAAGAAAAAAGAAAAGAAAAAGAAGAAAATGCAAAACGCTGGCGCGATCGCTGGGGTAAAGTAAAAAAATTCTTTGACGGACTTACTAACGAAGACGCTTGAAAGATATGGCTGACGATAAAGAACTTTTGATAGACATGGGCGTTCCTTCCACCACTCCTTCCATCATCAAAGTCATTGGCGTGGGTGGCGGAGGCGGAAACGCCGTGAACCACATGTATCGCGAAGGAATTCACGACGTGAACTTCGTGGTGTGCAACACTGACAGCAAAGCGCTGGCAGACTCCCCTGTACCCGTAAGACTCCAACTCGGAAAAGAAGGACTCGGAGCAGGAAACCGTCCCGGACGAGCACGCGAGGCTGCAGAAGAAAGCCTTGAGGAGATTCACAAAATGCTGGACGACGGAACCAAAATGGTCTTCATCACCGCCGGAATGGGGGGAGGAACCGGAACGGGAGCCGCTCCCGTCATTGCTCGTGAAGCAAAGAAAATGGGAATCCTCACCGTCGGAATCGTGACCATCCCCTTCCGCTTCGAAGGCATCAAGAAAATTGACCAGGCACTCGACGGCGTCGAAGAGGTCTCCAAACACGTGGATGCACTCTTGGTCATCAACAACGAGAGACTTCGAGAAATCTATCCCGACCTCAATGTCCTTTCCGCCTTTGAAATGGCAGACAACACGCTGAGCATCGCCGCACGTTCCATCGCCGAAATCATCACGATGCACGGCATCATCAACCTTGACTTCCGCGATGTCGGTACTGTCCTCAAGGATGGAGGCGTCGCCATTATGTCCACCGGCTACGGTGAAGGCGAAGGACGTGTCAGCAAAGCCATTGAGTCGGCACTCCATTCTCCGTTGCTGAACAACAACGACATCTTCAACTCCAAGAAAGTACTCCTTGCCATCTCCTTCTGCGCTGAAAAAGAAGGTGACACGCTCATGATGGAAGAAATGAATGAAATCCACGAATTCATGTCCAAATTCCATGCTGATGTGGAGACCAAATGGGGACTCTCAGTGGATGCTTCGCTCGGAAAGAAAGTCAAAATCACCATCCTTGCCACCGGCTTTGGCATCAGCAACGTGCCGGGCGTGCAGAGCAGAATCGACGCTGAGGCTGAAGCACGCAGACAAGAAATCGCGGAGAAGCAGGAAGAGTATGAAGAAAGACGCGACAACTACTATGGCAACGAGAAAAAAGGAACCATGCGCAAGCGTCCCAAATTCTTCCTCTTTGACTTGGATGACCTCGACAACGAGGAAATCATTTCTCTTGTGGAAGTCACTCCGACCTTCAAACGTAGCAAAGAAACTTTGGCAGACATCAAAGCCAGAGCCAGCGGAGCCATTCCCATGGAACTTGAAGCCACTGCTGAAGGACCGAACTCCACCGTCATCTCTTTCTGATGCGTGGCATTTGTTGAACCATACCATATTATATATACACCATGGATTTGTTTGAAAAAGTCAGCAAGGACATCATTGCTGCCATGAAAGCAAAAGATAAAGTCAGACTGGAAGCACTGAGAAACGTCAAGAAGTTCTTCATTGAAGCCAAAACGGCTGCCGGTGCCAACGACACACTCACCGATGAGGCTGCCTTGAAGATTCTTTCCAAACTCTCCAAGCAGGGACGTGACACGGCTGCGCTCTATCAGCAGCAGAACCGTCCGGATTTGGCAGAAGAGGAACTGGCACAGGCACTGGTCATTGAAGAATATCTTCCCAAAGCGCTCACGCCGGAAGAACTCGAAGCCGAGGTGAAAGCCATCATTGCCGAGGTCGGAGCCTCCTCTCCGAAAGACATGGGTAAGGTCATGTGCGTTGCCAGCAAGAAACTCGCCGGGCGCGCCGATGGAAAAGCCATCTCTTCCCTCGTCAAGACGTTGCTCGCTTGACGACGTGCACTGTCGTCTGAAAACGTGCGAAACCGTTTGAGAAAATTGTCCTTACACAATGAGAGCGGTGTGTCAAAATCTATGTTTTGACACACCGCCCTCATTGTGTACGTGTCCGAATTTCTCTTTATTCGAACGGATGAACCATTGAATGTCGGAGTGTATTGCTGAGCACTATAATTGCACCGGTCTGTGTGACGGACTGTTCTTGCGCGCGGTCACTTCAGCAGCACATTTCGCGGTCACTTCACCGGCACTTTTCGCACTGTCACTTCAGCACCTTGCGCGTAGTCACTTCACCGGCACTTTTCGTACTGTCACTTCAGCACCTTGCGCGTAGTGCCATCGGAGTAGCGCACGATGACCGCGCCGCCTTGTTTGCCGTTAATTCGTTTGCCATTCAGGTCGTAGCAGCCGACAATGGTGGGTGCAGTCTTGTCTGTCTCCACTTCATCTATGCCGGTGGGCATAACCACAATCTCATATGCGTTCCAAGGCGCTTGAAGTTGATAGGCAGTCTTGGCATCCTCGTCCACCACATAGACTGTTTCTAACGGAGTGTCATAAAATATATCAAATCCTGTGCTGGGAGGTGTGGAGGG
The DNA here is from genome assembly GCF_021531665.1 of Prevotellamassilia timonensis. GTDB lineage: Bacteria > Bacteroidota > Bacteroidia > Bacteroidales > Bacteroidaceae > Alloprevotella. The sequence goes on along the minus strand of NZ_JADYUH010000022.1, from coordinate 6,177 downwards.
GAGCATGGTGATGGAGGTCAAACTGCTGCAACCATAGAAGCAGCCATAGTCCAAACTCGTGACGGAGTTGCCAATGGTGATGGAGGTCAAGCTGCTGCAATAAGAGAAGCAGCTTTTTCCCAAACTCGTGACGGAGTTGCCAAGGGTGATGGAGGATAAACTGCTGCATTCACGGTATTTGCAACTTACTGTGTACCAATTCGTTTTGTTTAAAATGGTAGAAAAGTTGTTTCGAGGATTTTACTGAGAGTGAATAAGATGAAGATTTAACGTTTTTAACCTTTGTTTAGATCATGCAAATCGTTCTTATGGAGAGTGTAAAATAAACTGTTTCAGGCTACAATATAAAAATATATACATAGTTTATTTTACCCCCTTGCGCATCCAATAAGTTCGCATGATGATGAATTATCGTCTACATTAGTTCTTTAATTCCATCTCAAAGCCCCGAACATTTCATCTATTTGGGCATCTTCTTTTTCAGACTGCGACCGCCATTGCTCGTAATCATCATCATAATCAGCTTCATCTTCCTCTTCCTTAATACGCTTCTCAGCATCATCAATCTCACCATAAACATCATACCATTTCCAGTCTGGCAATAGTTTCTTCAGCGATTCCACTTTCTTAAATTCTTCATCACATTCTCCCTGATCAGAAAAACCGCTGATTTCTGACTTCAAATCATCATCAAGCTTATCATAAAATGAATCATTTAGAACTTCGTCCTCCACGTTCAAATCTTTTACAGTTTCCACCAACTCTATCCATTCATCCGTGTCAAGTGTTTCGTTCTCTATGATGGTTGGAATATACCCGTCTGCTCCCCTAAACATATGATTCCAATCCAGCAGATTCATCAGCCCGATTCTGTGCTTTAGTTTTACAGTTTGCCAAGTCAACTCGTCCGCATTGTACAGTTTCTCTGCAAAACCGCTATACTGCTTGCTGAAAAATGGATATTTCGTTTTGAAGTCATATAATATTCGTGTCTCTACGAAATCATCCCTTTCCGCATCATAAAAGATACGATCCTTCAACTGACATGTTCTTCGCTCATTCCATATCCTTTTAAAGGCGGTTTCTATCACTGGGAACGAATCTTCGTCAACATACACAAGGTTCTTCCGTACAGCAAAATCCCGATTGTCAGAGAACACATTATACAATTGCTCTATAAAGCAAGCGCCTCTGATAATCTGCAATGCCGTTGTCGTATTCTGGTTAAGATAAAACACGATGAAGTCTGCTATTGATGGGTTATACATCGTCACCAGTTTGATGCCATTGCGGTTATCTATCTTCAAAAAACAGTTCATCAGTACTTTCAGCGACTGCCTCCACTTGACATCATCATATTTCAGCCCAACTTCCTGACTGGTTAATATACAGAACTGCCTATATCCCTCCTGAAAGTCATCCAATCTTACGTGGCCTCCCATCGTTCCAAGCACAAGCAGAGTATATCTCGTCTCAACATCCAGTTTCTCAAAAGCAAACTGCCATACGCTAATCGGGTTATCAAAGAATTCCTTTACCTTGTTTGCAAAATCATTGGAATCTATGGTTTCCCATATCTGCTCCTTGATAATCGATTCTATGACTCGTGGATTGAAATTCTGATGGTTGATGATGGTCATATACCCTCGCTTATCTATAAACACATTTATGTATTCTGGCGGTATATTCGCTTCTGCCAAATGGTTATACAATATTTTGGCTCTGATGGTCTTCGTGTAGTATTCTAGTTCTATTGTACATTTTGCAATGTCGATATTGCTCATCGACAACTTTTCATAATGTGCCATGGCTTCCGACAATACATACTCGCGGGTTGATAGGATAAACAACGTGTGTTTACTGTTCCTGACTTTATCTATAAACGTAATGAGTTTGTTCTCAAAACTGACAGACTGCTGAACGAAAGAATTGGCTCCCAAGAAATCATCAAAGAAGAAGATCTGTCGTTTCTCCTTACTGAACATCTTGGCAGCAGTATCCATGTCATCAACATACACAAACTCCTCATATCCCCGTGCCAGCATCGTATAAACGAGCATTCTTGCAAGTGTCGTTTTTCCTATACCTGGAATACCAGAAATAACCACATAATGGTTTTCTTTTAACACGTCAAGTGCCTTGTTCAGGCTCTCATTTTCAACATAAAGTCTAATGTCTTTTTCTATTTTTTCCAATTCAAACGATGACCAATTCAGCGTGGCCCTGTTAATAATCGTGTTCAGTACGTTTGTACTTGCCAGCCACAGTTTGTGATAGTTCTTCTCTATCTCAGGATTCTTCTCTAACAGATTATTCAAATCCTTTTTGCCAAGAACATCCATACCACTCAAAATAAATGGATTAAACATGGCAAGCACCTCATCCTTCTGCTTCACCGTCAAATCTACAGATGTCGTTAGTATATATCGTTGGGGGGATAATCGTTTAACCTTCTCAACTTCTTCCTTCAGTTTTCCTTTCAGTTCCTTCCACTCCTTATAGCGTTTACATTGCACAATACAGGTTTTGTCCTTGCTATAGGCAAAGCGCAAGTCAATGCCTTTGTCCCGCCCGTCAGCAAAACTCTCTATAAAAATATCTTCACGAGCTTGTAATAAATCTCGTGAAAAACATTCAAATTCACTGGGCTGTAATATTTTGAAGTCGTAATCTAACATAAACTCTTCTACTCAACAAATAATATCGGCTTATCCGCTATCTTCATTTTTCAGACAATCAGTGAGTTTTGTCTCCGACATTATCCTTCCTTGATCTCGTTCTGAACGTAGGCGATAGCATCATTCTTCACTTCACTTGCATCTTCTACTGTGTCAAGCACCTTGTCTGCTAACCAGATGGTGAGCAGTTCCTTTTCTTCCACATTGAAAAGTTTGGCCATGATAGGAATCTGACTACGTTTTGCTTTTCTTTCCCCACGTTCTATTTTACTATACATAGGTGTATCAATCTCTAATGCCGCAGACAATTGTCGTTGCAGCAATCCTCGCTCTTCTCTGAGCTCTTTTATTTTCTTTCCAAATATCATAATTCAATTGTTTTATCTCATTATTTAAACTATTTTTGGTCGGATGAACTGATGAATGCCATTAAAACGGTCGGATTTCGGTCGGATTTCGGTCGGATGATGCCAAAACGGTCGGATTGACGGTTGGATCAGGCGAATTTGGTCGGATCGCATCATCTTACAAGCCATCTAAGTCCTTCCTTTCCAATTAACCCTTCTTCGTTCATTTCTACCAACAATCTCCCAACGATACGCAATTGCTGCTCTTCTGTTTTATTGGAAGGTAACACATCTTTGAGATATTTATATATAAATTCACGACGTGCTCCTTCGCTTCCAGAGTTTTGCAGGAATTGTATAACCATTTGCTTCAATTTGTCCTTTTCAAGCCCTTTCAATCTTGTATACTCCGGAACTTGTTTTGTTTGCCTTGCAATGCTCAACGATATAGTAAGGTCTGGGTATTCACCTTCAACTAATCCTCTACTAAGCAAATTGTTGGCATCAGTTTCATTGATTCGATGTCCTTTCTGAACGGCATCCAATAATATACAATCCTCCAAAGTCAGATCCTTCTTCTCTTTCAAGAGTGTAGTGTACTTCTCATTGATAGCATTGCCATATAAACGGACTGCCACCTCTTTATTGGCAGCATCAATCTCGTAGTCAGGCATGGGGAAGTGGCGTTTCCACTGCTCATTGAATATCTTGCGGATACCTCGACCAACGATGTCAATCATATTGAAGTTCACCATCGCATTACAAAGACACTCATTGCGGTAGTGACGCTGTGGCCCATGTGTAGCCAATGCCTTTTGCAGGGAGCCAGGAATAAAGCTGCCACCATTGGCATAATATAGGAATCCAGGATTCTCTACCAAATTGATTCTTTCTTGCAAGGTATAATCTTGATGGGCGATACAGTTATGAAGAACTTCGCGCATGGAATAGTCATCGTATTGCTGCATTACATCAGGGAACATTGTGCCGCCAGGCATCTCTCGCATCGTCAGGTTATGCACTTTGGCAAGTATCTGATCAACCGTCAAGATGAATGGTGCTGTGAAATGCTCATAGTCAACCACATCTTCGTGTTCATCACGTAGTGACCAAGTAACTCTCACTACGGCAGGACGGAGTTTGAACACAGAAACAGGCTTACCCAGCAGAATGATAGCGGCGCGAGTTATTCCTCCGTCAATCATTACTCCGGCATTACTTAGGAACTCCTCTACCGACCACGCATTTACCTCTGCTGCAGGAATACGACTGTGTACCTTCTTGAACATCACCTTTGCCTTGGCAATGGCCACCTCATCCAAATCATCAATTGTGGCATTGGGTACGATTACGGCCGACCAGTCGGTATCAGTGAACAAAGGTTCATCCAAAATGGCATTCAATCGTTCCTGTGTCAGCTCTACTAAAGAGTCCTCTATCCGTTGCCATGCCTTATCGTGTGCATAGACAGGACGCTTGGGCAGATGTTTAGGGATATGAATCACCCACACCACCTTTTGGGTGTCATCTGTGACATACTCCTCGATGTCCAGCCCCTCACTCGACAGGTTCGTGCAACGTTCCGTCAATCGGAGTATTGCTTTCTGGCGGTCGTAGTTATAGGTGTCCGTACCGACAATCTCCAGTGTCTTGTCATGCACACCCACCACAAGAAAGCCTCCCTCCATGTTGGCGATAGCCGACACGTAGGAAATCACATCATCCTTTTCGTCCCCACAGAACGAGTTCTTCAAGTTCTTAAATTCCTTCCACTCACACCGAGTATTCTCCTGTGGAAACTCGCGGAGCAGGTATTGTTGTAATTCGAGTTCGGTCATATAATTCTTTATTTAAAAGAGCCTTTTACCCTCATGCTCAGGAGGTCCTTATTACAGAAACATTATTAGCCCCATTAAGGCAAGCAGCCACACAAGGTCTGCGAAACGCTTCCCAAGCTGAGTCTAAAACGAATCCCAAAAAGGAGATGACTTTTTCAAATCAGCCCCTTTGTTTTCGGACTGATTCAACTACAAGTCACCATTTACTAGAATAACATAAATATTATTCATAATGCCTGTTTTGAATTAATTTATGCATCACACGTTATCATCCCTGTTTGCTTCCGGGCTGGCATTTACCTACTCTCCCACATATGCAGTACCATCGGCATAAGCGTCTTTCACTTCTCTGTTCGGGATGGTTAGAGGTGGGACAACGCTATTATAAACACCTAATTTGTTCTCATTATTTATCATTATCTTTAGAAATGTTCAAATCAAAAGACCTTTCAAGTTCCAATTCGGGACGGGTCAGAAGAACTGGCATCTCCTTTTGTTGTTCTTCCTTTACAATAGATGAAGCATTCTTTGCTCTAGTTACTGCCCAATTTCTAAGTGCTGTAATTTGCTCACTCATCGTCTTTGATAAAGGAACGATTGTTAGAGCATCCATCAAATGTTTACTCAATAATTTAGGATTGTCAGGAGTTTCAACATAGGCTGCAAACATGGCCTCCTTTATACATTCCTCTATTTCAGCACCATTATAACCTTCGGACTTCTTCCCAAACATTTCAATTGGGTATTGAGAGGGATCCTGTCCTTTCTTTTTCAGATGGATGGAGAAAATGTTTTCTCGTTCTTTTTGAGTTGGAAGGTCTACAAAGAAAATTTCATCGAAACGTCCCTTTCGCAACAATTCTGGTGGAAGCAGGTTAATGTTGTTTGCAGTAGCTACTACAAATACAATCAGAGGATGTGCAACCATTCATTGGCTTGTCTAAAGTCCGAAGTCAATGGGATTTCTCTCAGGTGGCAACCGGAAACGAACGAATGCGTGTCCGCCACCGATTCCGTCAAAATGCGTGTACGCATTCTAACCAGTTGCAAAAATAGAGTAAAAACATCATAGAAACAAGAAGAAGGGACAAAGAGTCAAAAAGACAAAGAGACAAAGGGACAAAGAGAGGAAGAGAGGAAGAGACTAAGAGTCAAAAAGACTAAGAGACTAAAAGACAAAGAGACAAAGGGACAAAGAGACAAAGAGACTAAGAGGCAAAGGGACGAAGAGAGGAAGGGAGGGGGCCTACCCCAACCCCTCCCTAAAGGGAAGGGCTTTGTTGCGGCGCTGATGCACCGCACATGGGGGTCTTT
>NZ_JADYUH010000221.1 GCF_021531665.1 Prevotellamassilia timonensis | reverse complement strand
GCCCTCCCCGCCTGGGACGGCAGAGACCGCGTCGGAGAACTCGCGGCGCGTATCTCCTCGGATGAACTCTGGAACAAAGTGTTCCGCCGCTGGTTGCGCGGCGCAGTCAAGGGCTGGCTCGGCGAGGAAGAAAGCGCGGATGTCTATGATTGTCAGATAGCACCGCTGCTGGTCAGCGAGCGTCAGGGACTGGGAAAGAGTACGTTCTGCCGCATGCTCCTGCCGAAGAAACTACGCGCCTACTATACCGATAAAT
>NZ_JADYUH010000220.1 GCF_021531665.1 Prevotellamassilia timonensis | reverse complement strand
GAAAGACATAAAAGGGTAAGGAGTAAAAAGAAATTTTTCATGTGAATAAATATTAGGATGTGCAACCATTCATGGGCTTGTCTAAAGTCCTAAGTCAATGGGAATGGGCGCGCACCATGTTGAACTATAGGGAGGCTTGAAGCCTCTGTCTAAAAATCGTTTGCCTTGCCGCCGCGCGATGGGCAGACGATGCGAAGGCTTGTGCGTGCGTTGTAAAGTGTCTGTTTCGTGGAGGCGACTGTTCTTTCGCACTGTCAC
>NZ_JADYUH010000219.1 GCF_021531665.1 Prevotellamassilia timonensis | reverse complement strand
CGATTAGTCGCGAGGCGATAGACCACGACCAACTCTATGCACAGGTCATGGCAGAGTTGGCAGCGGGTCAGCCGACCTTCTTCTCCAAAGAGGAGGAGGCTGAGATTGAAGAACATAACCGCACCTTCTACCGTCAGTCCCCGTTGGCGGAAGCATTCCACAAGTCGTTTATGATGGGCGAAGGTTCGGAGGCTACGCAATGGCTGTCCGCCACCGAAATCTTCGAGACCTTGAAGCGCGAATCCCCGCGTGCGCTGC
>NZ_JADYUH010000218.1 GCF_021531665.1 Prevotellamassilia timonensis | reverse complement strand
TGCAGCGCACGCGGGGATTCGCGCTTCAAGGTCTCGAAGATTTCGGTGGCGGACAGCCATTGCGTAGCCTCCGTGCCTTCCCCCATCATGAACGACTTGTGGAACGCTTCCGCCAACGGGGACTGGCGATAGAAGGTGCGGTTATGTTCTTCAATCTCAGCCTCTTCCTCTTTGGAGAAGAAGGTTGGCTGACCCGCTGCCAACTCTGCCATGACCTGTGCATAGAGTTGGTCGTGGTCTATCGCCTCGCGACTAATCG
>NZ_JADYUH010000217.1 GCF_021531665.1 Prevotellamassilia timonensis | reverse complement strand
AAATATAATACTTTTCATCGCCAAAAGCAAGAAGTGTTAAAACCGAAAAAGGGCGTTGGGTGTGGAAAATTTTTTTGGTGCTTTGAAGGAAAGACAAAACCTTTTCTCGGTAGAGGTGCATGCAGTCTGCTTCATCTTTAAGGGGTGTTCTAAAAATTAGGTTGAATTGATTTTGATTTCTTAGAGATGTACTTTTGTCAGTTGAGGAAGGAGCATAGCGGGCTATGTGACTGACGAAACTTACAAAAGGGCGCGCTAAGAAA
>NZ_JADYUH010000216.1 GCF_021531665.1 Prevotellamassilia timonensis | reverse complement strand
CTCCTAGTTTTTCTTAGGTGCGCTCCTAATTTTTCCTAGGTGCGCTCCTAGTTTTTCTTAGGTGCGCTCCTAGACCCCAAATTTAAAAGGGAAGTGAAGAGATAAGGGAGGAGTCGCGGCTTGCGCCGCCATCTTCGCGGGCATATAGCCCTCCAGGCATCTTTCCTTGCCTCCTACTATGAGGGGGTGTCGAAATGCACATTTTGGTTTCACCTTCGAAGGTGCGTCAGAATGGCTAAGATGCAAGGCGCTGAGGATGAGGGCG
>NZ_JADYUH010000215.1 GCF_021531665.1 Prevotellamassilia timonensis | reverse complement strand
GGGCTATGTGACTGACGAAACTTACAAAAGGGCGCGCTAAGAAACCGACCAAAACGTAAGCACTTTCTTTTGATCGTTCCTTATCCCGTAATTTATAGAACACCCCTTAAGAAAGTGTGCGCCTTCGGCGCTGCGGCTCCCGCCGCCATCTTCGCGGGCGTACAGCCCTCCAGGCTGATACTGAGTGAGTTGCCGCTATCCGGGGGCGTTGCCCCCGGTTACTCACAGTACAGCCTTCCAGGCTGGATAGTCTTGCTTGCTGTAAA
>NZ_JADYUH010000214.1 GCF_021531665.1 Prevotellamassilia timonensis | reverse complement strand
TGCCGGGAGTGTGCTTTCCCGACTTGGGAATGTAGCTCGGATCGATGGCGATGGCAATCCTGTGCCGGAGTTTCTCCCTGCAGAACGCAAGGTTATATCTCACCCAGTCAAACTTCTTCCGGAAGTTCTGTCTGAAACGGCTCTCACTGCAGCCACTGAACAGTGCCATTTGTGTGAAATTCTTACGTTTCGCCATGCTTAGGAAAAGAATTGAAGTAGTGACGAAGAAAGTTTTGAAACTCTTGTGTAACTTTGCAGTGCCATTA
>NZ_JADYUH010000213.1 GCF_021531665.1 Prevotellamassilia timonensis | reverse complement strand
ACAATTAATGGGCATTAATGGAGAACCTCATGTCGAAGTTTGAAAAGCCCTTCCCTTTAGGGAGGGGTTGGGGGTAGGCTTCCGCTCCCAAAAACCAACAATTTTGAGCCATTTTTCAGCGATTTGGCATTAACATTTTTAACTTTCGGGAACACTTTCCGCCTTCCAATTTTACCAATTCGGCGTGCAGTTTTGCTTTGCCTTCCCCTAATTAAAATTTGAGGAAGGCAAAGAAAAATTAGAGGAAGGCAAATTTTTCCCGGATGCG
>NZ_JADYUH010000021.1 GCF_021531665.1 Prevotellamassilia timonensis | reverse complement strand
TACAAATATAATACTTTTCATCGCCAAAAGCAAGAAGTGTTAAAACCGAAAAAGGGCGTTGGGTGTGGAAAAGTTTTTTCCCACGAAATCATGGAAGCGACTCCACCTAATTTTTAGAACACTCCTTAAAAGTTTATCGTTCCTTCTTAGGGATTTGTTCGGCGGGTGCTTTTCGGTGAATCTTATATCCGATGGCAGCCACGAGGAGACTCATCAGCGGGCTGAGGAGGTTGAAGAAACAGTACGGGAGATAGGTCAGTGTGGCTACTCCGAGCACGGTGCTTTGCGTCATGCCGCACGTGTTCCACGGCACAAGGACGGAGGTGACGGTCACGGAGTCTTCCGTGGCACGGCTGAGGAGACGACGCTCATAGCCCATGCGGTCATAGATTTGCTTGAACATGTTTCCGTTGAGGAGGATGCAGATGTATTGGTCTGCCACAGCAAGGTTGAGCGTCAGTCCCGTGCCGACGGTGGCTCCGACCAGGCTGACGCGGTTGCGAATCATGCCGACGAAGATGTCGGTGATGCCTCGCACCATTCCGCCCGCTGCCATCGTGCCTCCGAAACACATGGCACAGAGAATGAGCCAGATGGTGTTGAGCATGCCTTCCATTCCTCTCGTCGCAACAAGAGAGGTGAGCATGGAGTTTTGTGTGGGCAAAGAGGTGCTTCCGTAGAGAGTTCTCATGACTCCCTCAAAGGCACTTCCCTCCCCGACCTCGGTCAATGCGCCCTGCTGAAACATCAGTCCGAAGAGAACTGCCAGGAGAGAGGAAAGGAAGAGGGTGATGATGGGTGGCAGGCGGCGCGCAATCATGACGCCGGTGAGGAGCGGCACGAGGAGCAGCCAGGGCGTGAGGGAAAAACGCGTGTCGAGGGCTTGGCGGAAACTCTCTATTTCTGCGGTAGAACTGGTGTCTCCGGTAATTCCCGCCACGGCGAAGATGATGAGTGCGAGCGTCATGGAAGGTACGGTGGTGATGAGCATGTAGCGAATGTGTTTGAAGAGTGGCACGCTGACCGAGCCTGCCGCGAGGACGGTGGTGTCGGAGAGCGGTGAAATTTTGTCTCCGAAATAGGCACCACTGATGATGGCTCCGGCAATCCATCCTTCGTTGAAGCCTTGCGCCTGTCCGATGCCCATGAGTGCGATGCCGATGGTGGCAACGGTGGTCCAGGACGAGCCGGTCATGACGCTGACCAGCGCACTGATGATGCAGCCGGAGGCGAGGAAGATTTCGGGGCGAATGATTTCCATGCCGTAGTAGATGAGCGCGGGGACGACACCGCTGACCATCCACGCTCCGCTCAGTGCGCCAATCAGCAGGAGGATGATGAGTGCGCTTCCGACGTTTGCGATGTTGTCGGTGATGGCTTTTTCGAAATCTTTCCAAGGCACTTTGAGGAAAACCATGCCGAGGAAGACGCAAAAAGCCGAAACGACGAGCAGCGTCACCTGACTCGCTCCGGAAAGGGCATCGCTGCCATAGATCTGCACCACGATGACAAGCATGGCAACGAGAACGACGAGCGGCAGCAAGGAAATGAAGGCTGACGGGACGCGCTTTTTAAAATCAATGTGTAAGGGAAATATTCGCATGACCTTTCAAAATGTTTGTCTTGATGATAAATTGGTGGCAAAATTACGAAATTCGGACAAATTAGAGTGCCTTGGGGAAGAAGGTCAAAGAGTCAAAGAGTCAAAGAGACAAAGAGTCAAAGAGACAAAGAGTCAAAGAGTCAAAGAGACAAAGAGACAAAAAGACAAAGAGACAGGGCGGTGGCGTTTTGACGACAACGGAGACAACGAGAGACAACTTTTCGCGTCGCTTACGCACCGCGAACGGGGGGTTCTTAAGGTCAATGGGGGCAAAGGGGCGGCGAAGAGAACAATGGGGCAACGGGATGATGTCATCTCGTGTTTCGTGGATTTTTTTGCCTTAAAAGTTTGATTTTTGGGCAATAATGAAGGAAATGCGGAGAAGAATGCCTATTTTTACACGCTGATAATTTCTTTTCAGCATTTCGCCAATAACTTGTCAACTTTCTTTTCTGACATTTTTTTCAAAACCCTAGTTTTCAAATACTATGAAGAAAACCTTACTTTTCCTTTTGGCAAGCATCTTCACGCTTGCCGCGTGGGGTGACGAGCCGTTCCGCAAGCATCGGTACGACCTCTTCAAAGTGCTTCCGCCTGCTGAAGGAAGCATCGTGTTTGTGGGCAACAGCATCACAGACATGGCACCCTGGGTCGAGATGTTCCGCAGCGACGAGGCAACTCCGCTTCCGATTGTGAACCGCGGAAACTCCGGCACCTACTCCACCGAACAGAGTGACAATCTCGAGAGCTATCTCATCAACAAACCGAAGAAGTTCTTCATGATGATTGGCACGAACGACATCGCCACCAGCGGCGGACTGAACTTCCAGCCGACGCAGGTGCTTGCCTACGTCAAGAGCATCGTGCAGCGCGTCCACAAGCGCAGCCCGGAGACAAAAGTCTATCTCTACAGCATCCTCAACAACAACACTTCGAACCGTCCCGCCGAGCGCTGGCTCGAGACGAACCGTCTGGTGAAGGCTTTCGTGGATGAAACGAACGAAGGCTGGTTGAGATATGTGGACTTCTATGACCTGCTTTCCGACGTGGCTTCCGGCGGCGTTTGGAGCTATGACAACCTCCACCTCACCGCTGCCTCCTATGAGAAATGGACCGAAGCCCTTCGGGAAAGATACTTGATGGATGACGGAGAGTTTACCGCCCATACGGTCTTACCCTACAACACTTCCGAAACCCAGCTCAACGGCGGTCTCTCGGGCTCTCACGGAATGCGCGCCACTTACTTCAGCGTGCTGCCCTACAAGCAAATTGACAACGACATTCTCTTCTTCGGCGATGGCGAAGTGAAGACGGGCGAATGGAACGAACTCCTCGGCAACGACCACATCAAGAACCGCGGCTCCGGCTGGGGCTACGGCGGACTGAGCCTTGAAAACGCACGCAAAATCGCCAATGCCGCCCTCACCCAAGTGCAGAACGTGGAAAAAGAAGAAGCGCGAGCCGTGCTGATCTATGCCGGAACCTCCGACGTCCTGGGTTCTGACGACCTGGAAACCGTGAAATTGAACTACATTCGATTGGTGGAGGAAATCATGTCGAACTGTCCCAGCGCCAGAATCTACACAATCGGACTGCACCCGACGAACAACGCCACCATCAACACCACCCGCATCGCCCCGTTCAACGCAATCCTCTCCGAATGGGGTCCCGATCAGGTGAAATATATCGACTGCTACACGCCCTTCCTCGATGGCGACGTCGCCAACACGACATACATCAAGAACACGAACTATCTCTACGGTCTGGGCTACGTGAAAATGGCGAACATCATCAAGGACAGATTACTTTCCGATATGCCGGATCTGACCTTCAACGTGATTACCGAAGAAGAAGCCGCCAACCGCATCGCACAAGCCGACCTGCGCAACAGCATTGGTCAGGCACTGACCGCCGGACACATCGTCAACGTCGGCAGCGGCATGGGACAGTATGGCGAAGCCGGCATGGCTGTCTTCAACGCCAAGTCGGAAGAAGCCTACACGCTGCTGGCAAAGTCCTCCATCACCGAGACGGAAGCCGCCGACATGGTAAGCGCACTGCGCACCGCCGTGGCAGAGGCTTTGAACCAGCCCACCGTCAGCACTGAGGGCGACGAGCACTGGTATCAGATTCACTCCCTCCGCGCCAACGACTACTACATCACCTCTCAAGGCAGTGCCGCCGGCGTGGTCGGCTCCAACACGACCTCCACCTACGCCCGCTCCATGTGGAAGTTCGTGCGCCGCGACGATGACACCTACGACATCATCGACCGCGCCTACAACGCCTACCTCAACCCGACAGCAGCCTATAACTCCCAAATCACCACCGTCGCCACACAACCCGCCAGCGGCTGGACTGTGAGCTATGGCAACACGCCAGGCTACTACATCATCAGCAGCGGCGAGGTGGAACTGAACCAGACGCAAGCCGCTCAAGGCTACAAACTCTACAACTGGAGCAACGATGCCACCAAGGGAGCCGACCGCAACGACACCGGCTGTCAGTTCCTCATCGAAGAAGCACCCGAGCCGGTGGACGAACCGACCTTCGTCGAAGACCAGGGCTACAGTTTCCTCCTCTCGGAAGAGCCGACGGCTGACGCCTGGGGCGAGACCGTTCACTGGTACAAAATGAAGACCACCCGCAACGCCTGGCTCGTTGCCAACACCGGCACGGACGTGGACATGGCAACCACCGAACCCGCCGACGACAACGAATACGGACTCTGGTGCATCACGGGCAACACGGTTTCGGGCTATACATTATATAATAAGGCTAAAGGACCGGGCATGAAGGTGACCTACGCCTCCGTCGCCGACAACCAGAAAGCCATGATGGCTGCCACAGGAACCTACACCGCCTTCATCCTCAACGCCTCCACCGCCGCCACAAACAGCTATGCCTTCCACTACGGCGACAACTGCTACCTCAACAACCGTAGCAACAAACTCGCCACCTGGAACAGTACCAGCGGCGCCAACGACGGCGGCTCCAGCTTCCTCTTCACCGAGGTGAGTGACGAACCGCTGCCCAACGAACTCACCATCACCGTCAATAAACCCAACGGCACGCTCTACAACGGCAGCGGCGGCACGACCGGAAACTACTTCAGCACGTGGAAGAGCGCTTCCAGACCGCAAGTGACCTTCGGATGCGGCACAACCAACAACATGAACTGGAGCGGCAACAACCTGCAACTCTTCACCGGCAGCGCAGCCAGCTCCGCCTACACGCTCTCTGCACCGGCAGGCTACGTCATCGACTCCTACAGTTTCACCTTCGCCAACAACAGCCACGCCACGGGACTGACCATGACGATGGACGACGGCACAGTCTATACGACCTCCCAAACCGCAGCCACCCGCAGCGCATCGAACGTGGCACTCTCCAGCCTCAGTTTCACGCTCGCCGGCACCAACGGACAGGGCGTCGTGCTCACCGACTTCACCCTCCACATCAAGAAGGACGTGCCCGAACCGCCCGTCACCAGCACAGAAGACAACGTGCGCTGGTACTACATCACCAACGCCTCCACCAAGGCATACTGCGCAGGCAAGGTGATGTACTATGACGCAGAACTGGACCTCATGCGCTTCGGTGACAAGTCCTTCTCGCCCGACCGCATCTGGAGTTTCTGGGAACAGGACGGCAAACTCGCCATCAAGAACTTCAATGGGGACTACATCGGCACAGCAGGAACCGGCACCGGCGGAGCCACTCAGTTCGGAAAGAGCGAAGAAGCCAACCCCATCTACACGATTCAATCTGCCTACGGCTTCTTCACCATCAAGGACAGCAACGTGGAACTCCACGCTCAAGAAGCCGGAGCCGTCATCGTTCGCTGGGCCGCAGCTGAAGACAACGCCTCTCTCTGGAGATTCGACCCCGTGGACGCCAGCCACCCCGAAGCCGTGCTCGCCTCCACAACCGTGAAGCAGGGCAAGGTGACCACCGGCATCGGCAACAAGAACCAGCCCATCGTGCGCACCATCTTCCGCGTCTCCGGCCTCACCGGCAGCGTGAACGTCAGCGCCATCAAGGGTAACGTCGTTGCCACCGACCTCGCCGACGTGAAGAACGTCAAAGCCTATCTTGCCACCAACAACCGCGAACTCTTCATCGACGAAGACCAAAAGATGACCTGGCGCGAAGAAAACGGCATCCTCTTCGGCGAGGCGACCGCCGTGGCAGCCGACGGCTCCTTCGTCATCAACGGCTCAGCCGACCTGAACGTGGGCGAACATAACCTCTGGATTGCCTACGACATCGCAGAGGACGCCACCGAGGGACACACCGTGGACGCCACCATCAGCGGCTACGTCGTGGACGGCGCCGAAATGGCTGAAGCCAACGGCAACCCGCAACACGCCGTCACCATCTTCCTCTCCGAAGGTGCAGCCTTGATGCCCTATGACTGCGGCTCTCGCTACTATCGCATCCCCGCCATCACCACTGTGAAGAAGAAACTCGACGACGGCACCATCGTGGACCGCCTCGTCACCCTGACCGACGACCGTCTGCAGCACAACGGCGACCTGCCGAACATGCTCTACATCGTGGCACAGTATTCTGACGACATGGGACGCACCTGGACTCGTCCGCAGCGCGTCGCTGCCGGAGAAAACCTCGGCGGAAACTATGGTCACGGCGATGCCTCCATCGTCACCGACCGCGACAACGGCAACATCATCGGCATCATGACTGCCGCCGGCACTTACGGTCACGGCTTCTGGGCATCCACCGCAGCCGAGCCTCAGCTCTGGAAGACCATCATGAGCTCCGACGGTGGCGAAACCTGGAGCACTCCCGTGGATCACACGAAGAGTCTCTACGGCGTGGGCAGCCCCAACCCGACTTGGAAGGGCGGCTTCTCCGGCTCCGGTGCCGCACTCCAGAAACGCGACGGCACACTCGTTTCCAGCTTCGTCAATCGCGACGGAAACAACGTCCGCAACTTCCACTTCTTCATGAGTTTTGACCACGGTCAGAGCTGGCAGGTGGTCGGCACAAGCGGAACAACCAACGCTGACGAACCCAAGACGCTCGAACGCAACAACGGAGACCTCTCCATCTTCGTGCGCACCAACGGCTACAACTATCACAACGTGACCTCCGACCACGGCGCCACTTGGAAATATGCCCCCGAAACACGCTTCACCAGCGGCATCAGCGGTACTGCCTGCGACGGCGAGTACATGGTTTGGTGTTCCACGCTCGATGGCAACCCCTGGAACATCGCCTTTGAAACGCTCCCCAACAGCAGCAGCCGCCAGAACGTGAGCATCTGCCTCTCCACCGACGAAGGCGAAACCTTCGGCACACCGAAGACCATCTGCCCCTGGAGCTCCGGCTACAGCACCGCAGTCGTTCTGCCCGACGGAACACTGGGCGTATATTACGAAGAGGACGGCCACTACAATGCCAACAACTACGTGCTCCGCTTCGTGCGCTTCAGCCTTGACTGGGCTTCCGACGGACAATACAAGTTCACCGAGGAGCAGCCGTTCCACCCCATTCCCTCCTCCTACACGCCGACGGGCATCAACCACGCCACCGCTCCCGCCGCCAACTCCTTTCTCTACGACCTTCAGGGACGCAGACTGACGGAAGCACCGGCGCCCGGCGTCTATATCCGGGGCGGACAGAAGGTGCTCATCAAATGAGGCGGGTTGCAAACGCCACATAAACGAGACAAAGACACTTTGAGCGCACAGCTCACAAACGCCACGTGCGGAACTGCCACCACGACAGTTCCGCACGTCTTTTTTGCGGAAAAACGGTTTCGCATAGCCGTTTACCGGACATTTCCGAGAGCCCAAACGGGCTGAAAGTTCAATCAAACCCAACGAAGGGTTTGAGCAAGGTTTGAGCAAGGTTTGAGCAAGGTTTGAACAGGCGTTGAACAGGGTTTGAACAGGTTGTTCAAAGGTTGTTCAAGGGTTGTACAAGGGTTGGCGAAGAGGTGTTACGGAGGTGGTTTCCTCCTCACAGTTTCAGGAAGCGGGCGGTGTGACCCTTGCCCTGCGCCACCACTTCCTCGGGCGTGCCTTGTGCCACGACCCTGCCGCCCTCGCGACCGCCCTCCGGACCGAGGTCAATGAGGTGGTCGGCACATTTCATGACTTCGGGATTGTGTTCAATGACAATGATGGTGTGGCCGCGCGTGATGAGTGCCTGGAAGGCGCGCAGCAGGCAGTTGATGTCGTGGAAGTGAAGTCCTGTGGTCGGCTCGTCGAAAATGAAAAGCGTGGGAACGCTACGCTCCAGTCCAAGATAGTATGCCAACTTCACGCGCTGGTTCTCGCCGCCGGAGAGGGTGGAGCCGGGTTGCCCGAGTTTGATGTAGCCGAGTCCGACGTCCTGCAAGGGGCGCAGGCGACTGACGATGCGCGACTGACCATGTTCGGAAAAGAACTCGATGGCGCGATTGACGGTCATGTCCAGAATGTCGTTGATGTCCATTCCTTCATATTTCACCTCCAAGACGTCCTTCTTGAAACGTTTGCCGTGGCAGGCTTCACACTCCAACACGAGGTCCGCCATGAACTGCATCTCCACCTTGACCGTGCCCTCGCCCTTGCACTCTTCGCAGCGTCCGCCTTCGGTGTTGAAGGAGAACCAGGCGGGGGTCATCTCCATCTGTTTCGCTAAAGGTTGCGCTGCCATGAGTTTTCGGATTTCATCGTACGCCTTGACGTAGGTGACGGGATTGGAGCGCGAACTGCGCCCGATGGGGTTTTGGTCAATGAACTCGACGCCCTGCACGGCGTCGATGTCGCCTTCCAGGCGCGTGAACTCTCCGGGGCGTTCCGCCACTTCGTCCTTGGCGCGCTTCAGTCCGCGGAAGAAGATGTCACGCACCAGCGTCGATTTTCCCGAGCCACTGACGCCGGTGACCACGGTGAGGACGTTGAGCGGAAAGACCACGTCAATGCCCTTGAGGTTGTTGGCACGGGCTCCGACAACCTTGATGAAACGATTCCAGGCGCGGCGGGAAGACGGCACGGGGATGGTTTCAAGATGGGAAAGATAGTTGAGCGTGTGGGAAGCATATTTCTCTTTTCCCTCCGGCAGGGGCGGCAGGACGTCGGGACGGATTTCACCTTGGAACATGACTTCGCCGCCAAGGCGTCCCGCGTCGGGTCCCATGTCGATGAGATAGTCCGCAGCGCGCATGATTTCTTCGTCGTGCTCCACGACAATGACGGTGTTGCCGAGGTCGCGGAGTTCTTTCAAGACAGCGATGAGGCGCTGCGTGTCTCGGGGATGCAGTCCGATGCTGGGTTCGTCGAGAATGTAGAGCGAGCCGACCAGCGAGGATCCGAGGGAAGTGGCGAGGTTGATGCGCTGGCTCTCACCGCCGGAAAGGGAGTTGGAGAGGCGGTCGAGGGTGAGATAGCCGAGACCGACATTGACGAGAAAGCGCAGCCGGGAACGGATTTCGGTGAGCAGCCGACGCCCCACGGAGGCGTCATGTTCGCTGAGCTGCAGGTGTTCAAACCACGGCAGCAACTCGCAGACCGGCATCCGCACGAGTTCGGTGATGCTGCGCCCGCCGACTTTGACATATTCCGCCTCGGGGCGCAAGCGCGAGCCGTGGCAGTCGGGGCATTCCGTCTTGCCGCGATAGCGTGCCAACATGACGCGATACTGTATCTTGTATTGATTCCGCTCCAACATTCTGAAGAAGGCATCGATGGTGACCCGCTCCTCTTCGGGTCGGGCGTTTTCTTCGGCGTCGCCGTGCCAGAGGAGGTCCTTCTGCTTCCGCGTGAGTTTGTAGTAGGGTTCAAAGACGGGAAAGTCCTTGTGTGCCACTCGCCGCATGAACTCCTTGAGCCAGAGTCCCATTTTCTCGCCGCGCCAGCAAACGACCGCTCCATCGTAGAGGCTGAGGCTCGTGTCGGGCACGACCAGATGCTCGTCGATGCCCATGATTCTGCCGAAGCCTTCACAGCGGGGACAGGCGCCGACGGGATTGTTGAAGGAGAACATATAGTCGTCGGGCTCGGCGAAGGTCATTCCGTCCGCTTCGAAGCGGGTGCTGAAACGGTGGAGGATGCCGGCAGGATAGAAGCGGAGCATACATTCTCCATCGCCTTCGTAGAGTGCCGTTTCGATGGCGTCGGCGAGTCGCGAGCGAGTCTCTTCGTCCTGTCTGACACTGAGGCGGGCAATGAGAAGACTGCATTTTTCGGGCTCGGGCGGATTTTCCAACACGTCTTCCATTCGCACCGTTTCTCCGTTCACATCCAAGCGGGAGAGCCCTTGTGCGAGGTCCGCTTCAAGTTGCTGCTGCATGGTGCGTCCGCTTCTGACGCGCATCGGAGCGAGCACGGCGAAGCGTGTACCCTCACTGTAGGAGAAGGCGCACGCCACGATGTCATCGACGGTGTGGCGTTTCACCTCCTGCCCGCTGACGGGCGAGAAGGTGTGACCGATGCGGGCGAAGAGGAGGCGGAGATATTCGTAGATTTCCGTACTCGTTCCGACTGTGGAGCGCGGGTTTCTACTGACGGTTTTCTGTTCGATGGCGATGGCGGGCGGCAAGCCTTTGATGTAGTCCACCTCGGGTTTGTGCATTCTTCCGAGAAATTGGCGTGCGTAGGCAGAGAGGCTTTCGACATAGCGTCTCTGCCCTTCGGCGTAGAGGGTGTCGAAAGCGAGGGAGGACTTTCCGGAGCCGGAGAGTCCGGTGATGACAACAAAACGTCCGAGGGGGATTTCGAGGTCAATGTTTTTCAGATTGTTGACCCTTGCTCCTTTGATGAGAATGGATTTGTTCATGCGCAGAAAAGCGTCAAAAAGAGTTGGAAACCGCGCGAGAAAGAAAATGGAAACGAGCGGCGGCGGCAGTTAAGAAATTAATATCCTTGCAAAAATAGCACTTTCTGCTTGATTCAACGCTTCCTCTTTTGCGCTGAACGCGAAAAATCCCGTGACAAGACTGCCACGGGATTGAAAGGAGGGGTGAGAATCATTCTTTGTCCTCACCCTTTAAGGGGAGAGAGGTTTAGAACTTGATGTTCTTGAAACCTTTGATTTTGGAAGAAATTTTGAACGCGGGAGCCTTCTGAACGAAGTTTCTGGGAACGAAGCGTGCAGCGTTCTTGAAGTGAGTCTTCTTGCCGTTCTTCACAACGGGAGCTTTTGCAGGAGCGGAAGAGCCGGAAGACATATATTCGTAGTCATAGTATTCTACGCAGCTCCAAAGAGTGCCTTCGTCATTCACTTCGTAAGCACCCACCATAGTAACGTAGTCAGGAGAGATGAAGAGATAAATGTCATCTTCTTCAGAGTAGGTGACGAAAGTATAGCGAGACTTGAGGATGTCGAGCACGTTATCGAAGCTACCCACATTTTTGCTCTTCATTTCGATGTAGCTGCCGAAGAGGACGTTGCTGTCAAACATGTACATTTCGTAGTTGACGGGAGAAACGCCATAGTAGCCTGCGTAGGTGACGTTGGGATCTTCTTCATCTTCTCCAACACCGTCGAAGAGGTTTTCGTCCTTAGCAGCCTGGAGCTGTGCGAGGGTAGAACCCCAGCCGAGGAAGGGATCGGAGAAAGAAGGAGTGTTACCGCCGCCTTCACCGCTGTCGTCACCGCCACCTCCATTGATGAAATCAATACCAACGAGCTGAACAACTACGTAAGGTTTGTCTTCATGCAATTCTTCCCATACACCTACACCAGTCTTCTGGTCTTCAGAAGCGTAGAAGTAAATATCAGATTCTTCGTCATATCTCAAGAACTGATATCTCTTGGCGAGTGCTTCACGAACCTGAGCGAGAGTGGGGAACTCATCTTCGTAAACCATTTGCACGCCATAGAGACCATTAGAGTTGAAGAAGTAGCCGTAGAATTCAACGGGAGATTTTCCTAAAAGAATCAGGTTTACATCTCCTTCGTAGCCTACTTCGTATTCGCTCATGTTGCTCTTTACTTGAGCCATAGAGGAACCCCAAACGCAATAGGGTTCAGCGTAAACGAAGGTGTTCGTTTCGCCACCGTCGCCACCGTCGCCACCTCCGGGAGGAGTTACAGGAGGAGTTACAGGATCGTCATCGCCGCAGGCAGCCACTGCAAAACCTGCGAAAAGCATCATCACAAAGAATGAAAGTTTAGCAAGATACTTCATGTGATTTAATTGTTTTAGGTTATTAATAAAGTGAGTGAATTCAAAGGTTGAGGCGGCAAATGTAATAAGATTTGTTTATATCGTTACACTTTTTGTCGGAAAATGCTATGTTTTGTTTACATTTTTTCATTTCACGAGTGTTTTGCAGACTCTGTCTTGGAAATTTCTGCCGGTGGAAGTGTGGCGAATGCCTTGGTTCATGACGACAAAGGCGAGGAGGTTTCCGGCGGAGGTGAGGGCATAGCCGGCGAGGGTGCTGACGCCTTCGACGGTGCCGGTTTTGGCAAACACCTTTCCTTCGGCAGCGCTGCCGCGCATTCGTTTGCGAAGCGTTCCATCGATGCCAGCCACAGGGAGCGAGGGTTTCAGATGATTGAAAATGGCGGGATGACGGTGGGCGTGGCGCAGGAGACAGCCGAGGAGTTCGGGCGTGACGTAGTTGTAGAGCGAAAGCCCGCTGCCGTCGGCGAACTGATAGTGGTCTGCGTCAAGGTCGAGGCGTTTGACCAAACGACTGATAAGGCGCACAGCGTGTTTGCGGGAAGCACCCTGCCCGCCCTGACGGTGGGCAAGCTGATAGAAAAGCGCCTCCGCCATGGAGTTGTCGCTCTTCTTCATCATCGGTTCCAAAACCTGGTCGATGGTGTGAGTGCGCTCGCACAGCGTTTCGGCGTCGGAGGGCACTCTGCGTTCCGTGAAAGAACCCTCCCAGCGGATGTTGGCTTTGGCAAAGGCTTGGCGAAGATGAGACTGAAACGTGTCGCGGTTGCGGAAAAGCAGCGGCGTGAGAGGCACGGCGTCATCGTCCCAACACCAGCCCCAGCCCAAGCGCTTGTCGTCTTTGAAGGATAGGTCGAGGAAGATGTCGTTCTGAATGGCGCGCACGCCGCGGCGGCGGAGCGAGTCGCAGAAGGCATCCAAATCACTCTCGTCGAGGAGTGGGTCGTAGCCGCCGCGAACGCAAAGGTTTCCGGTGAACAGCGAGTCGGAGGTCTCGCCGGTGGCAAGGAAGGAGGTTCGGAAAAGATGATTGCCGCCCAGCTCTTCCAGTGCGGTGATGGCGGTGACGAGTTTCTCGCAGCTGGCGGGGCGCATGCACTGACGTTCGTTGTGGGCGAAGACCACAGAGTCGGCGGTGAGGTCATAGACATAAAGACCGACCTGCGTGCGGAGGAAGATTTCGTTGTCGAGCAGTTTTTCCAGTCTCTGCGGCAGGGAGAGTTCCTGCATCTCGAGCGTGTCCTCCTCCTCGGGACACGTCAGCGAGTCGGCGGGAGCCACCGAGTCGGGCTGCGCCCTCAAAACGAGGGCAAGCGTGTCGGACAGTTCCGCCACGGAGCGCGGCGCAGAGAAAGCCGGAAGGAACGCTATACATATATATATAGGTATAAAGAACTTTGAAACCTGCTTAAATGAACATTTTGCCATAATTCAATTTTATATTGACGCAAAGTTACTCAAAAATTGGATAAATTTGCCCGCTGCAAGCCGGAAGGCTCACTTCCTGCCTCCTCAGCGGGCAGCGACGCGGTCGCATTGCCCCCTATACCTTATCTATATTATGAATTGGTTTACTGAAACTCTTCTTGTTCCTTCGGCAGTACAAGGAGTCATCATCATATCACTCATCTGCGCCTTCGGGCTCGCTTTGGGTAAGTTCAAAGTGCGCGGCGTCAGCCTGGGCGTGACCTACGTTTTCTTCATGGGCATCCTTGCCGGCGCACTGGGGATTCAAGTGCAGGCGGAGATGCTGAACTATGCCGAAAGTTTTGGTTTGATTCTTTTTGTCTATACGCTGGGGCTTCAAGTCGGTCCCGGCTTCATGAGTGCCTTCCGCCAGGGCGGGGCACAGCTCAACCTGCTGGCTGTGGGTGTCGTCGTGGTCGGCACGTTGCTCGCGCTCGCCGTGGGCTGGGCTGGCTATCTTCCTTTGCAAGACATGCTGGGCGTGCTTTGCGGTGCCACGACCAACACACCGGCTCTCGGTGCCGCCCAACAAACGCTCAAGCAGTTGGGACAGCCCGCCTCCGATGCTGCGCTCAGTTGCGCCGTGACCTATCCTTTGGGCATGCTGGGCGTTATCATCGCGCTTCTGCTCGTGAAGGGCTGGCTCTCGCGTCATGAGAAAGCGGGTGAGGAAGAAAATGCCGACGAGGCGTTCATCGCCTCCTTTGAGGTCTGCAACCCTGCTGTGTTCGGCCACACGCTCGGCGAACTCAGCGGAATGAACGAACAGAGTTTCGTGGTCTCGCGACTCTGGCGAAACGGCAAAGTCATGCTGCCCAACTCCCAAACCGTGCTTGAAAACGGAGACCGAATCTTGGTCATCACGCAAGAGAAGCAACTGCAGCAACTGACACTCTATTTCGGGCGTCGCGACAACAAGAACTGGAACCGAAAGGACGTCGATTGGAACTCCCTCGATGCGAAACTCATCTCCCAACGCATTCTCATCACACGCCCCGAAATCAACGGCAAAAAACTGGGAAGCCTGCAACTCCGCGCCCGCTACGGCGTGAACGTCAGTCGAGTGCAACGCAGCGGCATCCAACTCGTGGCAACGCCCGGTCTTTTGCTTCGCATGGGTGACCGCGTCACCGTCGTCGGAGAAGCACAAAGTCTGAAGAGCGTGGCGGAAAAACTGGGCAACGTGGTGAGACGCCTCGAAGAGCCGAACATGGTCACGATTTTCATTGGTATCGTGCTGGGCTTGCTGCTGGGAAGCATTCCTCTCTTCATTCCGGGCATGTCCTATCCCGTGAGACTTGGTCTCGCCGGCGGTCCGATTGTGATGGGACTGCTCATCGGCGCCTACGGTCCTCGCTTGCACATGGTGGCTTACACGACGACGAGTGCAAACCTCATGCTCCGCTCGCTGGGTCTTTCAACCTATCTGGCTTGTCTGGGCTTGGATGCGGGGCGCGATTTCTTGGCAACGGTCATGCAACCTGCCGCACTGGGTTGGATTGGCTTTGGTCTTCTCTTCACTTTGATTCCGGTGATTCTGCTCAGCGTGGTCAGCGTCGTTTTCTCCAAAAAGAGTTTCGCCACGACGGCGGGCATGCTCTGTGGCGCGATGGCAAACCCGATTGCCTTGGGCTATGTGAACGACACGCTCCCCGGCGACAAAGCATCCGTTGCCTACGCCACGGTCTATCCGCTCTGCATGTTCCTCCGCGTCATCATCGCCCAACTCATCGTCATGTTCTGGCTCAGTTGAGGGAAAGCCTGATGGGAAAACCATTTCCACAGATCTTACCAACTATACTTCAACCAACTAAACTAAACGCTCATGAAACGCTTTTTCTTTACCCTCGCTCTGCTGCTCCTTTGCAGCATGATGCTCACCGGCTGCGGTGACAATAATGAATCCATGCTTCCGCCCGATGACAACACGGGAGAAGCGGTCACGGAACTCGACAGCGCAGAGGTTTGGTGCAGTCGCGACGGATTGCGCATCTACGGCAAACTCTACCGCCCCAAAGGCAACGCCGACGCCCTGCCCGCCGTCATCCTCGCACACAGTCACTCGCTCACTCACCTCGCTATGCGGCGCTACGCCCGTCAGATTGCGGAAGATGGTTTTGCCACCTATTGCTTTGACTTCTGCGGCGGCAGTGACGAATCCCAAAGCGACGGCTCCACAGACGACATGACGCTCTTCACGGAGACTGCTGACCTCGAAGCTGTCCTGCAACAGATTGCTGCCCGCGACGACATCGATGCCTCCCGCGTCTTCCTCCTCGGTTCCAGCCTCGGAGGCGTGGCGGCAGCCCTCACCGCCGAGAGCTGCGCCGAGCAGGTGGCAGGACTCATTCTCTTCTATCCTGCCTTCAACATCTCCGAACTCGTCAACCGCTTCGCCGGAATGATTCCCGGAATGGAGGACTTCTTCCAAACGAAGTTCATCACGACGCTCAAGGACTATGACCCCTACGCCCACATCGGCACCTACTCGCGCGACGTCCTCATTCTCCAAGGCTCGGCTGACATTCTCGTGCCGGTCAGTTCTTCTGAAAAAGCAGCTGCGCTCTATCCGCACGCCACGCTGCAAGTGATTGAAGGCGCCAACCATGGCTTCAACTCCGACAACCTTGGAAGTTTCGGTAATTACCCGGGCATGTCGCAGACGAACTATGACTCCGTAGTCATGCCCTATGTCTTTGATTTTCTTCGGTCGCACCGCTGAGCCGTTCCGTCCTGCGTGACGGATGCTTGGCTTTCGGCGATTTTTTGCTGAATATTTGTGTAGAAAGGAGGGGAGGAGCCGCGGCTCCTCCCCTCCGTTCTTAGGTAGTTTCCAAAAATGTGCTGTTTGGTGGCAGTTCCATGCCGGCTGCGGCGTCCGCTTTCCGCTTCAGTGCGGAATCAGCGCCTCAACCATTGAGGATGCGTTTGATTTCGTTCAGTTTGTTGAGTGCTTCGAGGGGAGTGAGGTTGTTCACGTCCAGGTTGATGATTTCGTCGCGAATCTGTTCGAGAATCGGGTCGTCAAGTTTGAAGAAGCTGAGCTGTACTCCTTCGTCCTCTTTTTTGACTATGTCTGCCTTCTTGACGGCGCTTCCGGCAGAAGCTCCCGCCTCCTCAAGTTTGTGGAGGATGTCCTCCGCCCGCTTCACGATGGAGGGCGGCATGCCCGCGAGGCGAGCGACGTGGATGCCGAAGGAGTGTTCGCAACCACCCGGCGTCAGTTTGCGAAGGAAGACAACCCGGTTGTCCACCTCTTTCACTGAGACGTTCACGTTACGGATGCGAGGGAAGAGACGCTCCATCTCGTTCAGTTCGTGATAGTGTGTGGCAAAGAGCGTGCGCGCCCTTGCCGACGGGTTTTCGTGAAGATGTTCCACGATTGCCCAAGCGATGGAAATGCCGTCGTAGGTGGATGTGCCTCTTCCCAACTCGTCGAAAAGTACGAGAGAGCGCGGCGTGACGTTGTTCATGATGCTGGCGGCTTCGTTCATTTCGACCATGAACGTACTTTCGCCGGCGGAGATGTTGTCCGTGGCACCGACACGCGTGAAAATCTTATCGACCAGACCGATGCGGGCAGAGGCTGCGGGCACAAAGGAGCCCATTTGCGCCATGAGGGTGATGAGCGCGGTTTGACGGAGCAGCGCACTCTTACCTGCCATGTTCGGACCGGTGACAATCATGATTTGCTCCGCTTCGGTGTCGAGTTTCAGACTGTTGCTCACGTATTCCTCTCCGGGCGGCATGAGGGTCTCGATGACGGGATGGCGACCTTCGCGGATGTCAATGACAGTGCTGTCGTCCACCACGGGACGCACGTAGTTTCTTTCGCGCGCAATCTGTGCCAAAGAATAGAGGCAGTCGAGACGGCTGACGGCGATGGCGTCGTTTTGCAGTTTCTCGACTTCGCGCGCCACCTCTTTGACGAGGTTGTTGAAAAGAATCTGCTCGAGGGAGATGATTTTGTCTTCCGCGCCGAGAATTTTGGATTCATATTCTTTCAACTCTTCGGTGATGTAGCGTTCCGCCTGCGCAAGCGTTTGTTTTCTCACCCATTCCTGCGGCACCTTGTCTTTATAGGTGTTGCGCACTTCGATGTAGTATCCGAAAACGTTGTTGAACCCAATCTTTAGGCTCGGTATTCCGGTGTTTTCGCTTTCGCGCTGTTGGATTTGGAGGAGATAGTCTCTTCCGGAGGTGGAGATGCTTCTCAAATCGTCCAGTTCGGCATTGACTCCGGTGGCGATGACTCCTCCCTTTGTCAGGAGGACAGGAGGTTCGGGGTTCAACGTTCGGGCGATGAGTTCGCGGATGTGGGAAAGGTTGTCCAAATGCCCACCGATGAGGCGTACCGCTTCGTTCTCAGCGTGGTCGCAGGCATATTTCAGCGTGGCGGTACTTTCGAGCGCGTAGCGCAGTTGCTGCAGTTCGCGAGGGTTCACCTTTGCGGTGGCGACGCGGGAGACGATGCGCTCCATGTCGCCGATTTTGGGAAGTTCCATCTCGCAGAGTTCTCGAAAGTCGGGATGACGAAAGAAGTGTTCCACTCCCTCCAGTCGCGCCTCGATGTCGTTCACGTTGCGAAGCGGGAAGGTGACCCAACGGTGCATCATGCGCCCTCCCATCGGGGTGAACGTGCGGTCGATGACTTGAAAGAGAGAGGTGCCCTCTTCTCCCAGCGGAGTGACGAGTTCGAGGTTGCGTGTGGTGAAGCGGTCAAGGCGAATGTATTTGTCCTGTTCGATGCGACGCAGCGAGGTGATGTGGCTGATTTGCGTGTGCTGCGTCATTTCCAGATAGCAGAGAATTGCCCCCGCCGCGACAGTTCCCTCTTTCAGGTGGTTCACGCCGAAACCTTTGAGGTTGTTGACCTTGAAGTGTTTCTTGAGTCGCTCCTGCGCGGTTTGGAGCGTGAACGCCCAGTCCTCGGGTTCAAAGATGTAGAACTTGTTTCCAAACAGCCCCTCGAAGCGTCCGCGCATGCCGTGTGGCACGAGCACTTCCTTGGGTGCGTAGCCGACAAGCAGTTTGTCCACATAGGCTGTCGTGCCTTCGCCCACAAGGAACTCGCCCGTGGAGATGTCCAGCAGTGAGATGCCAACGGAACCTGCGCCGAAGTGGACGGCACAAAGGAAATTGTTCTCTTTTGCCTGCAGGACGTTGTCTCCCATGACGACGCCCGGAGTGACGAGCTCGGTGATGCCGCGCTTGACCAGTTTCTTGGCAAGTTTCGGGTCCTCGAGCTGGTCGCAGATGGCGACGCGGTGACCGGCGCGGATGAGACGCGGGAGATAGGTGTCGAGCGCGTGGTAGGGGAAACCTGCCATCTCCGTGTTTTGCGACGTGCCTTTTTGGTTTCGGCGCGTGAGTGTGATGCCGAGGACCTGAGAGGCGGTGACGGCATCGGAGGAATAGGTTTCATAGAAATCGCCGCAGCGAAAAAGCAAAATGGCGTCAGGGTTCTTCGCTTTGAGGTCGAAGAACTGCTTCATCATCGGGGTGAGTTCGGAAGTGGCAGACAAGGAGAAAACGATTTTGAGCGGAATGCTTCAAAACATTCCCTAATGAAAACGGAAACATTATCTAAAGGGGTGTTCTATAAATCACGGGATAAGGAACGTTCAAAAGAAAGTGCTTACGTTTTCAACCTAATTTTTAGAACACTCCTAAAAAGTACCCCCGATGAGAATCGAACTCATATCACTGCTTTAGGAGAGCGGTGTTCTATCCGTTGAACTACGAGGGCGGAGCGTCTTTCGACAAACACGAAAAGTCGTGAAAAACTTAA
Source organism: Prevotellamassilia timonensis (assembly GCF_021531665.1). GTDB lineage: Bacteria > Bacteroidota > Bacteroidia > Bacteroidales > Bacteroidaceae > Alloprevotella. The sequence goes on along the minus strand of NZ_JADYUH010000021.1, from coordinate 17,329 downwards.
CAGCAGACAAAAGTACGAATTTTTTCGTATATAGCGGCGTTCTGAAAATCACGAAATGAGGTATGCCGCTCTGACCTTCGTCAAAACACATCGTTCGCAGGCGGCGCGCTTTCAAACGTTCCTTATCCCGTAATTTATAGAACTCCCCTGAAATCTGCCTTAAAAAGAGAAAAACACGCGCGCTGTGCTTGAAAACACCCTCTCGGAGTGCATAATAACAAAAAGAACACTGCATATTTTTTGTGAGGTTACAAGAATAGGTTATTTTTGTCGCTCGGTAAAAAAACTAACACCTCTCGGGGCTTCATCGCCCGAATGACGAAGCTTTTCCGAAACATAAACCATAGACTGCCCTCTCTATTTGCATGATTATTCCCGAAATTACAGCGGCGGACGCCGCGGAGATGATTCAACACGGCGACCTCTTGGCTGTGGGAGGTTTCGGGCCTGCCGGCTCTCCCAAAGTCATCACCCCCGCACTGGCAAAAAAAGCACGCAGAGAACACGACGCCGGACACGACTTCAAAGTCAGCATCGTCACAGGCGCCAGCATCGGTGCCAGCTGTGACGGAGAACTCGCCGCCGCAAAAGCCATCGACCGAAGACTGCCTTTCAGCGTGAACAAAGAACTCAGAACGGCTTATAACCGAGGAGAGGTGCAATACATGGACCTGAACCTCAGTGACAACGCCTCACACCTGAGACAAGGACTGACGGGGGAAATCACCTGGGGCATCATCGAAGCCTGCGACATTCAAGAGGTGCAAGGAAAACTACGCATCTATCTCACCGCAGGCATCGGTATCGCACCCACCATCTGCCGACTGGCTAAGAAAGGGGTCTTCATCGAACTCAACTCCTGGCACTCCACACGAATCATCGGGATGCACGACATCTACGAAATCGAAGACCCGTGGTTCAGAGCACCGGTGCGCATCACGCAACCCATTGAAATCATCGGCATGCCCTACATCGAGGTGCTGCCGGAGCACGTCAAAGGCGTTGTGCACACTCATCTGCCGGACGAGGCGAGAATCATGAACGACGCCACACCCGTGACGGAAGCCATCGGACGACACGTGGCGGACTTCCTGCTTTGGAACATGAAGAAGGGATATATCTTCCGAAACAAACTCATCCTCCAAAGCGGCGTCGGAAGCGGTGCAAACGCGGTGATGGGAGCACTGGGAAGCTCGCCGGAAGTGCCCAACTTCTCCATCTACACCGAAGTGCTGCAAGAGGAACCCATGCGACTCATCCAGGAAGGAAGAGTCATGGCGGCTTCCACGGGAGCCCTGACGCTCAGCCCGGAACACCTGCAGGAACTCTATCAGAACATCAACGCCTATCGCGGACGCCTGCTGATTCGACCCTCCGAAATTTCAAACTGTCCGGAAATCATCGCCCGACTGGGCATCTGTTCGCTCAACACCGCCATTGAAGTGGACATCTACGGCCACGTGAACAGCACGAAAGTGAGCGGCACGCGAATGATGAACGGCGTGGGCGGCTCGTGCGACTTCACCTGCAACTCGATGCTGGCAACCTTCACCTGCGGCTCGACGGCAAAGGACGGAAAGATTAGTTCCATCGTGCCCTTCTGCTCCCACGTGGACCACACGGAACACTACGTGGATGCCATCGTGACGGAATACGGCGTGGCGGACCTTCGCAACAAATCCGCCCTGGAGAAAGCGGAAGCGCTCATCGCCATCGCACACCCCGACTACCGTCCGCTGCTTCGCGAATACCTCGAAATCGCAGGACGCAACGGCGGACACACCCACCACATCCTGCCCGCCGCCTTCGCCATGCACGACACCTTCCGACGAAAAGGAGACATGAGACTCACCAACTGGAGCGAATATATCCTCGACTAAGTAATATGAAAATAATAAGTTGCGTCAGATTTGAATAAGATTTTCGAGGTCAGATTTTCACCCGAAGAAGGAGCATAGCCGTAGTTATGTGACTGATGAGGGAGGAAATATGGACCGAAAAGATTTTCAAAGGTGATGCAGGTTATTTTTTGAGGATTACTAAAAACCTTTAACCCTTTAAAACTTGCGCCGCAGGCGCCATTGACATGACCACACTGACCATCTGCATCGTAGCAGCATTTATTCTGGGCTATTTCTTCATTGCCATCGAGAGTGTGACGAAAATCAACAAAGCAGCGATTGCCCTGCTGATGTTCGTTGGGTGTTGGACCCTTTTCATGATTGACCCCGCACAGTATCTTCCGGATGCCGTGGGCGACAAGATTGCCCTGGTCGTCAGCGGAGCCATCGAACACCACCTCGGAAGCACCGCCACCACGCTCTTCTTCCTCATGGGAGCCATGACCATCGTGGAGCTCGTGGACCAAAACGGGGGATTCAACTTCGTGAGAAACATGCTCGAAACAAAAAGCAAGCGGAAACTCCTTTGGAGAATCGCATGGCTCACCTTCATCCTCTCCGCCATCCTTGACAACCTCACCACAAGCATCGTGATGATTATGATTCTGCGCAAACTCATCACGAAACGCCGTGACCGCCTGATTTATGCCTCCCTCGTCATCATCGCAGCCAACAGCGGCGGTGCCTTCTCGCCCATCGGCGACGTGACCACCATCATGCTCTGGAACAAAGGACTCATCACCGCACCCGGCGTCATCAAGGAAATCCTCGTGCCTTCCATCATCTCCATGATGATTCCTGCACTGCTGTTGCAAACAAAACTGAAAGGCAACATCAAATACAGCAAAAACAAAAACACCTGCGAAGTCACCGATGCTGACCACCTGAACGGCATGCAACGAAAACTCATCTTCTTCCTCGGCGTCGGCGGTCTCATCTTCGTTCCCATCTTCAAAAGCATCACACACCTGCCTCCCTTCATCGGCATCCTGCTCGTGCTGGGCGTGCTCTGGACCGTGACGGAGGTGTTCTATCGTCACCTGTCTGAAACCAGCGAAAAAGGTTGCATGCAGAAACGCGTGACCAACATGCTCTCCCGCATCGACATGAGCACGATTCTCTTCTTCCTCGGCATCCTCATGGCTGTCGCCGCACTGGAAGAGATTGGCGCACTGAACCTGCTCGGCAGCGGACTGAACGTCTGGTTTGACGGCAACCACTTCGCCGTCACCGGCATCATCGGCGTGCTCTCCAGCATCGTGGACAACGTGCCTCTCGTGGCAGGCTGCATGGGAATGTATCCCATGGCTGAAGCAGGCGACTTCGCCCAGGACGGCATCTTCTGGCAACTCCTCGCCTACTGCGCCGGCGTGGGAGGTTCCATGCTCATCATCGGCTCTGCCGCAGGCGTGGTCGTGATGGGACTCGAGAAAATCACGTTTGGATGGTACATGAAGCACATCTCCTGGATTGTCCTCGCGGGCTATCTCGCCGGCATGCTTGCCTACTATCTGCAGCGCGTCGTGCTCGGAATCTGACAAAACGCGTGACAGCGCGAACACAATGAATCGCGTCTCTTCCAGTCCGCTTCCTATATATATATAAGGAAAGGAATTGACGGAAGGGACGCGATTCATTTCGTAAAGGCTGCGTCACGCACGGTTTTCCCCGTTCCCCCAAACGGAAACCGAAAAAAAGCGTCATTCTGAAAAACTAATCCTCAAGATGTCACTAACTTTGCAGGCGTAAGCACTTTCTTTTGAACGTTCCTTACCCCGTAATTTATAGAACACCCCTTATATTTATTTTTTGAAGATTACTAAGCACTCCGAATCAAATCCACAAACAGAAAAAACATGATTGAAATTGTACGCTTGCTGAACGAGATGTCGCCCTACCTCCTTCTGGGCTTCTTTCTGGCAGGACTGATGCACGCCTTCATCCCGGCGGGCTGCTACACGCAACATCTCTCCCGTCCCTCCTTTGCCTCGGTATGGAAAGCCGCTCTGTTCGGCATCCCTCTCCCGCTCTGCTCCTGCGGAGTGATTCCGACGGCGATGTCACTCCACAAGGAAGGGGCATCCAAGGGGGCAGTGACCGCGTTCCTGATTGCCACGCCGCAAACGGGCGTCGATTCCATCTTCGCCACCTTCAGCCTGATGGGACTACCCTTTGCCATCGTCAGACCCGTGGCAGCACTGCTCACCTCCGTCATGGGAGGATTCTGGGTGAACGTCGGAGAACGAAAAACCACAGACACAGCAAACCGCGTACAAGAAAAAAGCACCGACGCCTCACCCCGCTCCTTCGCTGCCCGAATGAAAACGGCACTGAACTATGCCTTCGTCGAAATGATGGAAGATATCGGCAAATGGCTCGTCATCGGCATGGTGGTGGCAGGCATCATCACGGTCTTCGTACCGGACAGTCTTTTCGATGCATTCCGCGGCAACACAGTGGCTTCCATGCTGCTGGTACTAGTGATTTCCGTGCCGATGTATCTTTGCGCCACGGGCTCCATCCCCATTGCCGTGGCGTTGATGATGAAAGGGCTGACGCCCGGTGCGGCGTTGGTGTTGCTCATGGCGGGACCGGCGTGCAACATGGCGTCCATGCTGGTCGTGCGGCAGGTGCTGGGCACACGGACGCTGGTGAAATATATCGTCTCCATCGTCAGCGGCGCCATTCTCTTTGGGGTCGTGACCGACTTGCTTCAGGCAAACGGCATCGTGAACTTCACCGCCACGCTGTCCGCTGCTGACGCCTGCTGCATGGAAGAAAGCGGGTGGCTGGGCAGTTCCCTCTTCTCCTGGCTCTGCTCCATGACGCTGGCTCTGCTCCTGCTCCACGCCTTGGTTTGGCGTCGCTTCCGCCCTCACGGCAGATGCGCTTGCGGAAACCATGAGTGTGAAGCAAAAGCCTCAGATGCCACGAACGGACTGCGCTTCCGTGTGGAGGGCATGAACTGCAATCACTGCCGGCAGGCAGCAGAAAAAGCCCTGTGCTCCGTGAAGGGAGTGGAAAGTGCCACCGTGAACCTCGCCGATGGCGAAGCGGAGGTGACCGGTGATGCTTCCTTGGAGGACTTACGACAAGCCTTGGAAGCAGTCGGCTTTCGCCTGAAGGAACACGAAAAAAATGAATGATTCCGCTGAGAGTCAAAGAGACAAAGAGACTAAAAGTCAAAGAGTCAAAGAGACTAAGGGACGAAGAGACGAAGAGACAAAGAGACAAAGAGACGAAGAGTCAAAGAGTCAAAGAGACAAAGAGACAAAAAGACAAAAAGTCAAAGAGACAAAGAGACAAAGGGACGAAGAGTCAAAAAGACAAAGAGACAAAGGGACGAAGGGACGAAGGGACGAAGAGACAAAGGGAGGAAGAGACAGATTCAACACTCAAGCAATCTTATTCGCCTGCCATTGAACAACCATTGAACAACCATTGAACAACCATTGAACAACCATTGAACAAACCCGGTTCAACCCATCAAACAACCTCAGCGCCTTGCATCTTGACCATTCTGACACACCGCCTCCAAAATTTTCCACACCTAACGCCCTTTTTCGGTTTTAACACTTCTTGCTTTTGGCGATGAAATGTATTATATTTGTACAGAGATATGGGAGGAGCCTCGGCTCCCCCCTTTTTCGTCACTTTCCCTTTAAAAACGGGGTTTTTAGGAGCGCTTCCGGGAAAAATTTGCCTTCCCCTAATTTAAATTTGCCTTCTTCTAATTTTAATTAGGGGAAGGCAAAGAAAAATTATGCGCCGAATTGGTAAAATTGGGAGGCGGAAAGTGTTCTCGAAGGTTAAAAATGTTAATGTCGAATCGCCGAAAAAACGCTCAAAGTTGTTGGATTTTTGGAGCGACTTGCAGGAGTGACGAGTCGCGTCACCTCCTATTGCCATTTCCTGTTTTACGTTTCTTACGTTCGTAACGTTCGTGACAAACGTTACGAACGATTCGCTCCATTCGCGTTCTAATTTCCATCCGCTCCATCCGCTTCTAAATTTCATTCGTTCCATCCGCATTCTAAATTCCATTCGCTCCATCCGCATTTAAAACAAAATGTAAAAAAGTTTTGACTCCGAAAAACTGCCACTTGGACAGTTTTTCGGAGTCAAAACCAAAAACGCGGGTGAAAAGGGAGGGGCACTTAGTAATATGAAAATAATAAGTTGCGTCAGATTTGAATTAGATTTTCGAGGTCAGATTTTCACCCGAAGAAGGAGCATAGACGTAGCTATGTGACTGATGAGGGAGGAAATATGGACCGAAAAGATTTTCAAAGATGATGCAGGTTATTTTTTGAAGATTACTTAAACACCATACCGAAGGGCATGACACCCACGCTGTAGCGGAATTGGAACAACCCCTCGCTGTTGTATTCATAGACAAAGCCGGGGTTCGCATAGCCATAAGCGGACTGCAGAGAACCGATGAACAGCGCACCGCTGCGAGGGTTCACTTCCAAGAAAGTCGGGGACACGGGGAACCATGCAGCATCCTCGGCGTCTTCATCGGCAGGGAGAAGCGCACGCTCTGACACCCGGTCCGTGAGGCAGTCCAGCGTGTAGAGCTTCGTCTCGGAGACATTGGTCGTCCAATCCGTCACCGTGTCCAAGAACCACAGCACCGACTTGTTCATCTTCATCAGCAGCGAAGCACCCGTCACGAGCGTCTCGGAGGAAAGGTCGTCCGTGAGACGCTCCACCGTCATCGGAACGTCGCCATAGTTTCCGCGACAAAGCACATAGACCCTGCCGGCTTCATCGGCTTCCACGGCACCGGGGTTCAGGGGCACGGAATAGGTCGCTGCCTTGGTCCAGTTCTTCACATCGACTGCCACGACCTGCTTGCCGTTGGCATAGTTGTTCGCCCAGTTGTAGCCGTCGCTGATGGAGACGTATGCCTTTCCTCCGGTGATTGCCACGCCTGCGGGGTTCGGTCCCACGGCGAGAGGCTCGGAAACAGAGAGGTCGAGGGTGTCGATGCGGGTCACGAAGCCATCGTTGTTCGCCACCACCACATAGCCCTCGCCGCCGCAGACAGCCTCCGGAGCATTCGTCGCGATTTGTTTTTCAGCGCGCAGCGTCGCAGCGTCAAGCACCCAGACGCAGTTGGACTCAAAGACGGGCACATAGATGCGACTGCCGTAGCGCACGGGAGCCTGCGGCGTCTCGCCCAGTCCCACTTGGTTCTTTTTGAAGAAGAGGTCAGAGGCGGAAGTGTGTTTCACGGTGTTCAGGCCGTCGATTTCGCCCGAGATGCCATAGCCCTGATTGCCCTGTGTCACCACGAAGCACGTTTGTCCTTCGGGCAGCGTCACATCCTCCGAGGTGGGAGGGATGTAGGGGTTATCCTCACCGGGAGGAAGCACTGCGTTGTCGTCAGAACAGGCGGTGAAGCCAAGCGTCAGCAGACCGCCTAACAAAATAAATTGATTCAGTTTCATAATAATATAGGATTATAAAGTGAAAGATTCAATGCGACTATGGCACTCTCAACGCTCGCGGGATACAGCTTAGCGAGTAGGGTAAGCCCCGTTGGCAGTATTGAAAACCGCCGCAGGCGGGTCGCTTTTGCTTGAAGCGCGGCACGCGCTTCGAGCAGAGAGAAGGGCGGATGCAAACACGGTCGGGGAGCGCCAAGCGGCAAGGCGGTGTGTCATAATAGCCAATCTGCTTCGTTGCTATCGGATTCGGGCTTGGTCATGTACTTCAGTACACTCCCTGCGCCCTCATCCTCAGCGCCTTGCATCTTAGCCATTCTGACGCACCTTCGAGGGTGAAGCCAAAATGCGCATTCTGACACACCCCCGACGAGCGAAAGCCACCGAACACACCGATGAGCGAATACCACCCGCTCCGTTGGCATCACTGAAAACCGCCGCAGGCGGGTCGCTTTTGCTTGAAGCGCGGCACGCGCTTCGAGCAGAGAGAAGGGCGGATGCAAGCACGGTCGGGGAGCGCCAAGCGGCAAGGGGCGGGACCACCCGCCCCGACGAGCGAAAGCCACCGAACGCCCCGACGAGCGAAAGAACCACCTTTTTGCCTCCCTTCTCACCACCTCAGAGTCAGTGTGAGTCGGTATGCCCGTCCCGGCATGGGATAGCGTCGGATGATTTCGTAGTGGTGATTAAAGGCATTCAGCAAGTCAGCGCGCACGTTCCATTCCACCCTCCCTGTTCGGAAGGAGCGATAGAGAGCGAAGCCCCATTCGCAGTAGGCAGGCAGTTTCGTCTGTGTCAAGTGCTCCGACGTGCTCCATCGGTCCGAGGCAAACGAGTTGTGCACCACGGCGTTCACGACCGGGTTCTCCCACGCCAGCGATGCCGCGCCGCCGTGGCGAGGCGTATAAGCCGCCTGCTTCCCATAGCTGTCCAACGAGCGGTCCGTCTTGTCCGCCGAGAAGATATAAGAATAGTTCAGTGCCAGCATCAGGCGATGCTTTTTCAACGGGTTCCACGTCGAAGACAGCGAAAAGTCCGTTCCGCGGATGTCCGCCCGCCCCTGATTCACCGTGCGCCAGAGATAGAGGTTCAGCGGCACACTCATGATGCGGTTCTTCACCCGGTTCGCATAGCCATCCGCCGTCAGCCTCAGCTCCGTCCACCAGGTGGTCGGGTGTGCATCCAGTGTCAGTCCCACGTTCAGCTGGTTTGCGCGTTCCGGGAGCAGCGACTGTGAGCCACTGTGGTGATAGTAGGACTCCGTGAATGTCGGCAGACGGAACGAGCGTTTCGCTCCGGCTCGCAGCATCAGCCGCCACGGACGCTCCACCACGGTCCAGGACAGCGTCAGCGAAGGGTCCGTGTGAGAGCCGTTCAGGGCAGCTTGTCGTTGGTCCGCCTCGTTGCGATAGGTTTTCAGGATGCCACGCAGTGTGAGCGAGAACGGACCCGTTTTCACCTCCGCCGACAGCGCCTGCGCCCATTCCGTTCGGGAGACATGGTTGTCCGTCTGCTGATTGCTCTGCATGGAAGCCAAGGAAAGGTCCGTGCTGTAGGCTGCCCGCAGCCACGGTAGCAAGGCATACACCACACCGGCAGCCCCATACCACTCTCGGCGGCGATAGTGCTCTGTGGCGACACCGCCGGGATATTGCGCATCCACGTCGGCATATTTACTGCGGGAATGGTCAAACTTCGCGGCGGCAAAGACCTCGAGTTTTCCGAAGCGTTTTGACCAGCGGCTTTGGAGGAAGAGATTCTGCTGCGTCAGCCGCTCGTCATTGTCATAGACATAGAGTTTCACCTGCCCCGGCAACTGCTGTCGGTCGTGGTTGAAGAAGACTTTCGTCTCCAACTTTCCGTTTTGGTTAAGGAAGAGCACGTGGGAGAGGTCGGCGGTGAAGTTCCGCATACGGCTGTTCGTGCGTCGCTGTTTGGAGGATGCCGCCCCGTTCTCCACGATGAAAGGATAGTCGTTCTCAGCCAGCGTCCCGAACAGTCCCGCCTGCACCCATTGTCGGCGGGAGAGGCGTGCGGAGACGTGCGCCGAGGGGCTCCACTGTCCGAACGAACCCTGTGAGAGCCGTGCGCCGAGGTGTAGCGGACGTCCCGTCGTGTCCGGCTGTGCCGTCGTCAGGTTCAGCACGGAGGAAGAAGAGAGTGCTCTCACGGGACAGAGCAGGCGTTCGGCGTCAAGCACGGAGAGGGCGATGCCGTCCAGCGTCTCAAGGCGATAGCGGTTCAGGTCAATCTGTCCCTGTCGTGCGTCGTTCACGGGCACGCCGTCGAGACAGACCGTGGTGTGGGTACTCCCCATTCCCCGTACGCTGACGGTTTTCAGTCCTCCCGCGCCGCCGTAGTCTCTCAGGTTCACGCCGGCGAGTCGCCGCAGTGCATCCCCGGTGTCCGTGATGCCTTGTCGCAGCAAGTCCTCCGCCGTGATTTTCTGGAACGGTGCGGCAGCCTTCACCTTCTCCGAGTGACGGTGGGTCACGATGACGGCTGTGCCCAACGAATCGACGGGCACCGGTGACACGGCGGAAAGGGTGTGGGCACAAAGTGCACAACCGAAAAACCATCCGCCTGAAAACCACAGCAAACGTGCTTTCATACGGAATGAGAAGAAAACATTTTGTTGGAATGACTGTCGCAACCCTCCTCGGGGCATGACAGCGGAGCATCGCTCGTGGCGAAGGATGAGTGAACTCGTCACTTCGCCTAAGCTTCACGGCAGGTTTTCTGGCTTGTTCCCACTCGGCTCGCCTTCCCAAAGCCTTTCGTGTCGAAGGGCGTCAGTGGCCACATTGAGCCGGTGATGATGGAACTCACAGCAGCGGGACTGCACGGGATTTTCACCCGTTTCCCTAATCCGTTGCGCCGCGAAGTTACGCCATTTTTCGCTAATGGGCAGCATTCGCGTTCAAAAAAAGAGGTGCAGCCAGCGCTGCACCTCTTGTCTATGTGCTCGGTCACGCGGACCGAAGGTTCCATGTCAGAGCGGGGAATCAATTCCAGAGACCGCCTTCTTTCTTGTTCTCGCTGTCCCAGATGGGGTTGGAGTCCTGTTCACGCTTGTTGGAGTACTGTACGTCGCCTCCGCCTATATCGGAGATAATAAAACTACCGGCAACCACACCCTCGGCATGCAGAACAATCACTTCTGTGGAAGGGCTTATATAAGATTTCTTCATGATAAAACTCTGTGTTTAGAAAGTGAATTATTTAACCAGCACTTTTTTGCCGTTGATGATGTAGAGACCCTTGCCGGCTTTGGCAACGCGGCGTCCGCTGAGGTCATAGATGACTTGGTTGTCGGTGTTCACCTCGATGCTTTCCACACCTGTGGTCTCACCGCCGAAGTCGAAGACTAAGCCCATGGGAGCTGCTTCGCTGTCTACTACGTGGAGATAAGCCTTACCGCCCTTCACATTAGCACCGGTGAAGTTGTAGAATCCGAGCGGACTGTCAGCAGGCTTCTGCAGCGTATAGACAGTACCGGGAGTGGGCGTTGCAACTGTCTCGAGCGTACCCGTGAGTGCGTTGTCAGCAGTGAACTCGGGATCAGTGTCTGCAATCTCCATATAGACGCAACCCGTGCTTTGAATACCATCCTTATATTTCACGATGAGACCGGTTTTAGCGGGGATGTCGCCTTCGAGTTTGGTGAGTTTGAGTTTATTCACGCCAGCTTCGTTCACTTTAACGCCGTAGTAGAATTCCAAACGACCGTCTTGATTATAGTTTCCGGAAGAAACACCCTTGAGAGGCACGGGACTATAGAGCGTACCAAAACCCACGGTGGTGTTGATGGGCACGGGGAGCCAAGTCACTTCTTCGATGATCCAGTTGCAATAGTCGGCAGCGTAAGAACCGTTGCGGTCAACCACATAACCTCTGTCTGCATTATTACCATTGTCATACATCCACTTATTGTCATTGGTATAAAGTGTGTATTGACCCTTGACATTGTTATCAGATTGTCTAAAGACAATAGAGTTTGCAGTGCTGCTGGTTCCGTTGCAACCATAGGATCCATTCACATAATAACCTGAACCAAAACTGAGCAATTTATAAGCGGTAGAGCCATTTACATCGCTTCCCGCATAAACCTGGAATACAGTCTGATGTCCGTTATTTTTAACCATGTTCATACGATAGGTAGGCGTCTCTGCGTTATCTGGAACCATCACACCGGTCATATATTTTTCACTGTCAGCTCCCTTGATGCGATAGAGCTTGCCGACTTCGGGCTGGTTGATGGTGATGGGGAAGACATTGGTGTTGTATTCATTAATCACGCCTTGAACACCGGCATTGGTCTTCTCTTGACCATCATAGACACCAGCCTCGTTGATAAAGTCAAGATAAAGACTATTGAAAGATGCAAGTTCTCCTGCATCCATACCTCCTGCGGTGGAGTATTTTCCGACTCCGGTACCCACATACGGTTCGTATGCCTTGGCTTCGTAAATCTTGTTGCGGAGAGTCGCCAAGAGGTCGGGGCTCACGTAAGGCTTAATGATCCAATAGTAGTTATTGTTATCTCTTTTGTCATTATATACATAGGTACCATTCGTCGGAGAAGTTGAGTTAGGACCAAGCCATCCACGACCGGTTGCAATTCTGACGATGAGTTCATCCACGCCTTCAAGAGTGACTCTTTCAAAGGTGTAAAGCTTACCGGCTCCACTTTCCACGAGGGCAGGATTCCAAGTGTGAATGGGATCGCCGCTCGTGCTCTCTGTCAGTTCCAATTTGTAGAAGCCTTCGATGATGTAGAACTGATTGGCATCCACACCGTTTCTGAACTGAATGGTTTGCAAAGTACTCGCATCACGCGTTTTCACCTGCATGACATTTACTTCATGTGTTTCTTCCGCAGCGGGATTCAAAGTCATGTAGAGATCCTGGGCGGTATACTTTTCCGGGTGATAATAAATCAAACGATAGCCTTGAGTAGGATCTGCTTCGCTAATGAAGTTGTTGAGCATCTGTTCATATGCCGCCTTGAGTTCAGCCTCAGCGGTGTTCACGTCAATCTGAGTAACAGTGCTACCGGTTCTGCCGGCAAGCACCTGCCATGCTTTTTCTTTAACGTCATTGTAGGCATCAACGCTGGGTGAATTTTGATTGACGAAGTTAATTGAGTTGTTTTTAAGGAAGTTCTGAGAGTAATAAATGTTCTTAAGCGAAGTAGAGTCCACTGCACCGAGGGCGGGAGCGATGAATTCGAGTTCCCAGGTGAGGTTGTCGCGAGTACCTTTTTGATTGGTGTAAAGGAACTTATTTTTGCCGGTAAGGTCGGCACCGGTCACACCGTTGTTGGGACCAAGGAGTCCTTGGGTGGTGCGCACGCGGAAGAGACTGTTGGCAACATCCACATCTTCAAAGCCGTAAGGAGTACCTGCATCAGCCATGTCAGTGTTCCAGAAACCGAGGTCCTTGAGTTGTTTGGAATTGGACACAAGGATGTATTTGCCTGCATTGGCACCGGTTCCCGGCACAAGGGTGAAAATCTGATTGACATCAGTCTCGTTGTAGGCAGCGAGGATGGCGTTGCCTTCGTTATCGCGATCCTTGGTTTGCGCCATGGTGAGGTAGTAGTTCTTCGTTACAGGACCACCTTCTGCTGGTGTCTCAGTGGTGGTGATGGTGTGGCTCTTGAGTCTGAACTGCTGAGCGGTGCCGAATTCTCCAAGCCATGCACCCTTTGCCTTGGTGAGGGCAGCGTTGAGGGGTGCAATGGCAGCGGTGCGGGTAGCCGGAGTGCCGGAAGCGTTATTCAATGCGTTTTGCGCTTTGGTGATGGCAGTGGGCAAGGTCACGCTGAGCGTGGTGGGCTTCACACTGATTTTCTTTGCAGCCACAAGCTTGTTCACCAACGTCTCAAGGTTAGTCTTGAAAGTGGTGGCATTGTTGATGGCAGCCTGAAGGTCATGACGAGAAACGTCGGTTCTGAGCAACCAGCGGGAACCCCCGTCAGTATTGTCACTATAGTTGCTTACGTTGAGACCGCCGAGCAGGTGCATACTGGCGATACCGTTCATGCAGAACACCACGCTATTGTCAGCAAAGTCGTTGCTGGTGTAGATGTCGAAGGCAGTAGCGCCTGCTTCAGCTACCTCGTTTACAACGCTGGTGCTGCCGCTGGTAGTGCCTGTGGGTTTACCAATATATTTATTAGCAGTTGCGTTATAAATTTTGAGAGTGATGTCATCACAGGGCTTGAGAGTAAACACCTCATCAAGGGTATTATTGGTGTTCTGTACGGTTGCATTACGTCCCTTCACAGTATTGTTACTGCTATCAAAATACATAAAGGAGTTCACACGTGGTGCAGGAGTTGTAGAGCAGTTGGAGAGTGTGACGCGCGGACTATTCACTGCTTCCACAAAGGTTGAACCCGCAGTCTTTTGGGCTGCGGCAGCGGTGACAAGTTCTGCATTGGTCACCGTCGCAGAAAGAGTCACAGCATTGAGAGCATTATAGGCAGCAGAAGCTTCAGCCCAAATGGCGGGCACTTTCTTCCACATGCCGACACGGCTGACAAGTTTGCTCTGAGCAGCAGTGGCGTAAGCGCTCACATCTTCAATGGCTTCGAACATGAAGGATGAACCAGAGTTGCCAAGAGCAGCGCTACTGTTCCAAAGGGCAACGTAATAGTCACGGTTGTTGATATATTCGTCGTTATTACCGTGCTTCTTGATGTACCATTTGCCATCAGTGTGTTTAACGATTTTAAAAGTGGTGGTCACACCGTCTCCGGGAGTTGCAGCATCCACCATGGAGGTACGGGCACCGCCGTCGCTACCCGTCACACCGAGCACCTTGGAGGGACCTTCACCCATGTTGTAGAACTGATAACCGTTGGTGTCGTCACCGACCACAGCCCAAGCACCCGTGAAGAGGTTAGAGGAAGTTCCGTTGGTGAGAATCAGTTTACCGGAAGCATTGGTGTAACTGCCGCTGGTCTCGACATAGCGCCAAGAGCCGCTGTCCATCTTGAGTTTGTACCACTTGGTACCTTCGCTCCAAACGGTCACTCCTTCAGTTGTGGTGGGAGCGGCAGAGACTTGGAGACCAAGCTCCGCCTGTGCCTTCATGCTGAGCCCCGTAAACAGGAAGAGAGCCAGCATGAGCAAAGAAGTAAGTTTTTTCATAAATAAATAGAAATGATGAATTAAAAAATTAGAAGTTGCTGAAACGGGAACCCTGAAGCAAGGGCACAAAAACAACCCTCCTCACCTGCATAGACAGATGAAGAAAGCAGCATTATCGTGTGACAAGAATGCTTCATGAACGGGTATATATCTTATTATTTGTAATTTTCAAACCGCATCCCCCACAATGTGAGGAACTTGGTTCGCGGTGCAAAAGTAGATATAATTGCTTACATAACTATCCTTTGTAGAGAGTTTTATGACAAAAATTTAAAAAAACCGCGAAACTTGTGCCAAATTTGTGGGACACTTATGGCAAAACCGTCGCTTTCCTCACCGGATTCCACAGAATTTTGCAGCACGCGAATCGAATGGAACGAACAGTGTTTGAAACATTAATGTTCAAAAATTGCCTCACAAAATGCCGTTAATTTGAACACGAATCGCACGAATGGAACGAACCGTGTTTGAAACATTAATGTTCAAAAATTGCTTCACAAAATGCCGTTAATTTGAACACGAGTCGCACGAATGGAACAAACAGTGTTTGAAACATTAATGTTCAAAAATTGCCTCACAAAATGCCGTTAATTTCTTTTTGAACGAATGGAGAGAACAGTTCAAGATTTAATGAGGAAATTAATGAAGCAATTGATGAACATTCATGGAGAGAAAAATGTTCAGAGAGAAAAATGTTCGGCTCCCATGGCTTCCAACAGAAGACGCAATCTTTTGTCGCTCAAACGGGGGAGATATGCGGGATTCTTTTCCATAAATTTCTACTGTTTTTTGTGTGCCGCAAAGGTAGAAATAAAATCTGTTATATTCGCCACATTTTCAGCGTTTTCTTAAAATTCACTCCGAAGTTTGGACGGGTTTTACTCCGAAGTTTGGACGGGATTTACTCCGAAGTTTGGACGGGATTTACACCGAAGTATGCACCGTATTTGCACCTTTTATTGCACGGTATTTACTCCGAAGTTTGGACGGGATGGGGAACGTCTTACACAGAATCTGCTGAAGTTTTCAGCACACAAATCGCACGAATGGAACGAACCGTGTTTGAAACAGTAATGTTCAATAATTGCCTCACAAAATGTCGTTAATTCTTTTTGAACGAATGGAGCGAACAGTTCAAGATTTAATGAGAGAATTAATGAAGCAATTAATGAACATTAATGGAGAGAATTAATGGAGAGAAGGCAGGAGGGCACGGGCAGCCTCCCACATCACGATGCCGGCGGTGACGCTGACGTTGAGAGAGTGTTTCGTGCCGTGCTGCGGGATTTCCAGGGCGCCGTCGCAGGCATCAACGACACACTGCTGCACGCCCTTGACCTCGTTGCCGAGGATGAGGGCATACTTCTTGCCCGGCTCGAAACGGTAGGTGCCGAGTTTGTGGGAGTTCTCCACCTGTTCCACGGCGAGGATGACATAGCCCTCGCGGCGCAGGCTCGCGACGGCGTCGAGGGTGTCGGGGAAGTGTTGCCAATGGACGGAGTCCTCAGCCCCAAGTGCCGTCTTGTGAATCTCGGCGGAGGGAGGGGTGGCGGTGATGCCGCACATATAGACTGCCTCAAGGGCAAAGGCATCGGCACTGCGGAGGACGCTGCCGACATTGTGGAGGGAACGCACATTGTCCAACACGATCACAAGGGGCGTCTTCTTCATTTGCCGGAACGTCGCAAGGTCGGTACGCTCCAACTCTTCTACTGTCAGCTTTCTCATGGGCATTATTGAGGGACGTTGCATATTTATTTGTGTATAAACCGATTTAAGGGGGTATAATATGGATTCAAACCTACAAAAGATATAAACTTGTTTACATCTTCGCGGGCGTATAGCCCTCCAGGCTATTTCACTCTCGCCACCTGCTATCCCCGGGCGTTGCCCGGGGATTAAGGCGTGTTAGAATGGTCAAGATGTAAGGCGCAGAGGATGAGGGCGCAGGGAGTGTACTGAAGTACATGACCAAGCCCGAATCCGATAGCAACGCAGCAGATTGGCTATTATGGCACGCCGACTTACTCACGGTATAGCCTTCTTGGCTAAGATACCTTTGGCGATACAGGGTGTCTGCCACAGCAAACGCGACTTTTACATCTTCGCGGGCGTATAGCCCTCCAGGCTATTTCAATCTCGCCACCTGCTATCCCCGGGCTTTGCCCGGGGTTACTCACAGTATAGCCTTCCAGGCTAAGATACTTTTGACGATACAGGGTGGCTGCCACAGCAAACACGACTTTTACATCTTCGCGGGCGTATAGCCCTCCAGGCTAATCTTTCCTTGCATCCTGCTATCCCCGGGCGTTGCCCGGGGTTACTCACAGTATAGCCTTCCAGGCTAAGATACTTGTGCTGCACAGGTGACAACGCCAGCAAGTGTGGCTCCGCTGCACTTCATGTCTTAGGAGGAGGATAAGGCATAGCAAGACTATCCAGCCTGGAAGGCTGTACTGTGAGTAACCGGGGGTAACGCCCCCGGAAAGCGTAACCCCCCCTCAGTATCAGCCTGGAAGGCTGTACGCCCGCGAAGATGGCGGCGGGAGCCGCTGTACCGAAGTCGCTTTGAACCAGCCACGAAGCAGCATAGCAAGACTATCCAGCCTGGAAGGCTGTACTGTGAGTAACCGGGGGTAACGCCCCCGGAAAGCGTAAAACTCCCTCAGTATCAGCCTGGAAGGCTGTACGCCCGCGAAGATGGCGGCGGGAGCCGCTGTACCGAAGTCGCTTTGAACCAGCCACGAAGCAGCATAGCAAGACTACCCAGCCTGGAAGGCTGTACTGTGAGTAACCGGGGGCAACGCCCCCGGAC
>NZ_JADYUH010000212.1 GCF_021531665.1 Prevotellamassilia timonensis | reverse complement strand
ACCCTACACAGCGAGCGTACGCGAAACTATACACGAGGCGGAACACAAACCCTACACAACGGCGTCCAAAGCATTTCCACGGGGGTGTTATATAAACCCTCATGTATAACCTTATGTCGAAGTTTGAAAAGCCCTTCCCTTTAGGGAGGGGTTGGGGTAGGCCTCCGCCCCAAAAAATCCAACAATTTTGAGCCAATTTTCAGCGATTCGACATTAACATTTTTAACTTATCGGAACACTTTCCTCCTCGTAATTTTGCCTACTCGGCG
>NZ_JADYUH010000211.1 GCF_021531665.1 Prevotellamassilia timonensis | reverse complement strand
TCCTAGTTTTTCCTAGGTGCGCTCCTAGTTTTTCTTAGGTGCGCTCCTAGTTTTTCCTAGGTGCGCTCCTAGACCCCAATTTTAGAAGTGACGTGAAGAGATAAGGGAGGAGTCGCGGCTCGCGCCGGAGGCGCACACTTTCCTAAAGATGAAGCAGACGGCATGCACCTCTACCGAGAAAAGGTTTTGTCTATCCTTCACACCGCCTCCAAAATTTTCCACACCCAACGCCCTTTTTCGGTTTTAACACTTCTTGCTTTTGGCGATGAAA
>NZ_JADYUH010000210.1 GCF_021531665.1 Prevotellamassilia timonensis | reverse complement strand
TCTTTGCCCGTGCCGCTACCACCTGTTCAGCAAAAGTATCTTAGCCTGGAGGGCTATACCGTGAGTAACCCCGGGCAACGCCCGGGGATAGCCAGAGGCAAGGAAAGATTAGCCTGGAGGGCTATACGCCCGCGAAGATGGCGGCACGAGCCGCGACTCCTCCCTTATCTCTTCACTTCCCTTTTAAAATTGGGGTCTGGGAGCGCACCTAAGAAAAACTAGGAGCGCACCTAGGAAAAACTAGGAGCGCACCTAAGAAAAACTAGGAGCGC
>NZ_JADYUH010000209.1 GCF_021531665.1 Prevotellamassilia timonensis | reverse complement strand
TGTCCGCCACCGAAATCTTCGAGACCTTGAAGCGCGAATCCCCGCGTGCGTTGCAGGGCGTGAAGATAGCGGGCATGGGTCGCCAACTCCGCCACCTGGGCGTACTGAAAAAGCGCACCGCGAAGGGCGTGTTCTACTGTGTCAGCCGGAAGCAGGTGGTTTGAACGAGAAGAACCGCCTTTCTGAACCACCTTTTTGAGACATTAATGTTCATGAATTGATTCATTAAAAGCCATTAATTTGTTTTTGAACACGAATTGTTCACGAATTGAA
>NZ_JADYUH010000208.1 GCF_021531665.1 Prevotellamassilia timonensis | reverse complement strand
TCGTTCAATTTCTGAACAATTCGTGTTCCAAAAAGTTTTCTCCATTAATGCCCATTAATTGTCTCATTAATTGCCTCATTAATTTCTGAACATTTTTCGCGTTTCGTGTTCAAAAACAAATTAATGGCTTTTAATGAATCAATTCATGAACATTCATGTTTCAAAAAGGCGGGTCAAAAAGGCGGGTCTTCTCGTTCAAACCGCCACCTGCTTCCGGCTGACACAGTAGAACACGCCCTTCGCGGTGCGCTTCTTCAGTACGCCCAGGTGGCGG
>NZ_JADYUH010000207.1 GCF_021531665.1 Prevotellamassilia timonensis | reverse complement strand
CAGAAAAGAATATGAACCAGCCCGTCTCTCAAGAAAGATACGTCAACTTCTACACTGATTTTGCCTTCAAGAAATTGTTTGGCACGGAAGTCAACAAGGAACTGCTCATCAGTTTCCTCAACTCTCTGTTTGACGGAGAGGAGGTCGTCAAAGACCTCACCTATCTCAACGCGGAACACACCGGCAAAAACGCTACCGAACGCAAGGCGGTGTTCGACGTCTTTTGTGAAAACGAGAAAGGGGAAAAGTTCCTCATCGAAATGCAGAAGGCAGACC
>NZ_JADYUH010000206.1 GCF_021531665.1 Prevotellamassilia timonensis | reverse complement strand
GTGGGAGAGTAGGTCGCCGCCAGCTTATAGGACAACCTCCGATGAACCAGTTTCGTCGGAGGTTGTTTCCATCGTACGCTCAGCATGAGCATTAGCTAACGGGTGTAAGTCCCGAGCGAGCCCTAATAGCGGGAATCGCATAGCCGTAACCATCCGAAATCAACCGTCTTGTTCAAATTCTTCGCGCTTCCGTACTTTGCAGGCAAAAAAGCCATGTTTAATTTGAATGAAAACAACCGCATCGTCATGTCACAACATCCCAGTGACATGCGTATCG
>NZ_JADYUH010000205.1 GCF_021531665.1 Prevotellamassilia timonensis | reverse complement strand
AAAAGGGCGTTGGGTGTGGAAAATTTTGGAGGCGGTGTGTCATAATAGCCTGGGAGCGCACCCAGTTAAAACTAGGAGCGCACCTAGGAAAAACTAGGAGCGCACCCAGAAAAAACTAGGAGCGCACCTAAGAAAAACTAGGAGCGCACCTAAGAAAAACTAGGAGCGCACCTAGGAAAAACCAGGAGCGCACCTAAGAAAAACTAGGAGCGCACCTAAGAAAAACTAGGAGCGCACCCGGTTAAAATTAGCCTACTCCTAATTTCACTTAGGTGCGCT
>NZ_JADYUH010000204.1 GCF_021531665.1 Prevotellamassilia timonensis | reverse complement strand
TGGTATTTAATAGCCTGTGTGGGCGCTTTCCAGACATGCGAATAAATCTCTGTATCATATCCGCATTATGAATTAGCGTCTTCACATTAGAGACAGTAAGATGCTTGCTACAGCTCCGGGAAAAACCTCGCCACGTTGATAGAGGAGAGTAACATGTTGAACGCAAAGTTCAGTGATTCCCTCTTCCGTGACTTGCAATGGGCACTTGAGCCCCACCGACCAGACAACCGAAGAATAGAGTGTTACCACCTTGTCATCCGAGGTGATGTCTTCACTCACAAACA
>NZ_JADYUH010000203.1 GCF_021531665.1 Prevotellamassilia timonensis | reverse complement strand
GCGCTCCTAGTTTTTCTTAGGTGCGCTCCTAATTTTTCCTAGGTGCGCTCCTAATTTTTCCTAGGTGCGCTCCCAGACCCCAATTTTAAAAGGGGAACGAAGAGATAAGGGAGGAGTCGCGGCTCGCGCCGCCATCTTCGCGGGCGTATAGCCCTCCAGACTAATCTTTCCTTGCCTCCTACTATGAGGGTGTGTCAAAATGCACATTTTGGCTTCACCTTCGAAGGTGCGTCAGAATGGCTAAGATGCAAGGCGCTGAGGATGAGGGCGCAGGGAGTGTACTGAA
>NZ_JADYUH010000020.1 GCF_021531665.1 Prevotellamassilia timonensis | reverse complement strand
AGTTAAAAATGTTAATGTCGAATCGCTGAAAAATGGCTCAAAATTGTTGGATTTTTGGGGCGGAAGCCTACCCACAACCCCTCCCTAAAGGGAAGGGCTTTTCAAAAGCCTACCCCAACCCCTCCCTAAAGGGAAGGGCTTTTCAATTTCTCCATTAATGTCCTTTAATTGTCTCATTAATTGTCCCATTAATTCTGTTCAATTCGTGAACAATTCGTGTTAAAAAATCAATTCATGGTCAATTCGTGAATAATTCATGGACATTAATGTTTCAAAAAGGCGGTCCTTTCGTCTTTCGCCCTTAGTCTCTTAGTCTTTTTGACTCTTTGTCTCTTTGACTCTCAATGTATAGTTTGTGTATAGTTTGTGTATAGTTTGAAGCACAAACTATACATTATGTAACGCACGGAAAATCAGCGAGATGTAGGGTTTGTGTAGGGTTTTGTGTATAGTTTGCAGAGTTTTTTTGTTCCCCCCTTTATTTACGTATATAGTAGTCATTGCGCCGGAAACTGTCAGCGTTCCCGGGGCAACTCTTCACGCTGCATAGACAAAAGAAAAGAGGGAAACAAAGAGGGTGGTAAAAAGAAAGGAAAGGGTCAGAAGATGGGATTCAAAATCGGAAAAGGGAAGGGAGGCACGATAGGATGAAACCCAACGGCGCAACGCCAGATTCACGCTCCAACCTACCAAAACGCCACAAAGAAGACCGCAAAGGAGGTCACCGACATAGTGCACCCCTAAATAGACACGCGTCCAGCAATTCAGCAGAACCCAAGTGGTGAGAACGGCATAGCACAGTCTCCGGCGCGCAAATAGGCTCACGAACACTGCCACCGAGGCGGTGTTCGCGGCGTGACTGGAGAAGAAACCGTAGAGCCCGCCGCGATAGCCGTTCACCGTGTCCATCAAATACATCCACTCCGGAGACTGCGTTGGACGGTAGCGAGCAACCAACGGCTTGAACAGCGTGGAAGCAATTTGGTCTGAGAAGAACACGCACAGTGCCACGCCCAACACTGCCCAGTATTGCCGCCGCCGAATCAGAATGAAAGCCAACACCAGTGCCACCGGCAACCAAACCTGGGTCTTAGTGAACAATAGAGCCAGCGTGTCGGCGTAGAGATTGTGGCTTCCGTTCAGCGCACGGGTGAGCGTGGCGTCAAACTGTTGCAACGTGGAGAGCATGAGTTTGAAGGATTAGATTTGTTTCAGTGCGGCAGTGGAAAGATAGGTGGCGCTGCCGTCGGGCAGGGTGACACTCATCCAGGAGGAGGGATAGTCTTGCACTTTCCTCACCACCGTGCCGGGATGGAGTTTGCGCTGCACGGGAGAGGTGGCGGAGGGCGCAGCGTGGCTTTCGGTTTCTGTGATGACCACCCACTCGTTTTCTGCTTCCGAAGAGGAAGGAGAAAGGAAGGTCAGCCCCTCAGCCATGAGGGCGAAGAGCACCAGCAAGAGGGAAACGACCGAAGAAACTTTTCTGATTTTCTCGGGGAGAGAAAAGAAGCGAACTCCCGCGATGAGGACAGCCAGGAGTAACAACCAGAAAGCCCATTTTCCGGCGGCGCGGAGCATGCCGCTCTCTGCCAAAGCCTCTTTCATTCCTTCCCAAACGGAGGAGGAGACATTGAACTTGTCCTCAAGACGGCTCTCGACGAGCCGGAGGTTGTGGAGTGCTTCGGCGTGACCGCTTTCTTTTCGGAGCGCACGACGAAAAGAAAGCACAGCCATTCCATAGTCCTTCGTTTGGAAGTAACAGCATCCGATGTTGTTTTGAACCGCTGCTTCTCGCTCTGCAGGAAGCGGAGAGCGGAGTGCTTCTTCGTAGAGGCGGATGGCAGTGGCATAGTCTCTGCGAGCATAGACACTGTCTGCCGTTTTGACCTTCTCATCCACAGATCCGGCAAAGGCGGGAAGGAGAAAAGAGAAAAACAGAAGACAGAAGAGGAGGCTGTGTTTCATCGTTTTATGTTCTTTTCGGGTTTAGTAATATGAAAATAATAAGTTGCGTCAGATTTGAATGACATTTTCGAGGTCAGATTTTCACCCGAAGAAGGAGCATAGCCGTAACTATGTGACTGATGAGGGAGGAAATATGGACCGAAAAGATTTTCAAAGATGATGCAGGTTATTTGTTGAGGATTACTAAGTTTGATATAAGCACCTCATTTCTTTTCTTTCACGAGTTCTTCGACTTGTTGCATCCAGGTCTTCGCTCTTTCCGGCAGGTTGTTCATCTCATTGCCGAAGGTGGGCGCAAAGCGTCCCATGTGACAGGTTTCAAGCAGGTCGTGGTAGGTGGTCAGTAAGTCCGGCGTGAGCCCTTTTTGCTGCAGCAAGTTTTCAGTTTGTGACGAGTCGGCAGGAAGTGATTCCAATTTGAGCAGGCTCTGCACAAAGCGGTTCAAAGCGTTTTCAAGGTGCAGGCAGGCTTGTGGAACGTCGGTTGCAGCCAATGCTTTTTCAGCCTGTTTCAAGAGTGCGAGTACTTCTCGAGAAGAGGTTTGCTTTCTGCGCAGAGAGAGCGTGGGCAGGCTCCATTTGTCGCTGTCTTTCCCGCGTCGCAGGAGTATCCAGAGGAGGAAGAAGCAGAGGAGGGTTCCGCGGTGCCAAACATTCTCGGGGTCAAAGACGGGGAGCGGTTCGGCGGAGGAGAGGGGGGCAAGTTGCACGGTTTCTTCCTGTTCGTTGCCCTTGACATCCGTGTTCTTTCCTTGTTCAATGTGGAGTTTGCAGGGGGCGGTTTGTATGGTGCGATAGGCTCCCGCTTCCGGGTCAAAGAAAGTGAAGGAGACTGCGGGCAGGGTGAAGTCCCCCGTGGAGCGAGGCACGAAACGATAGTCAAAAATCATCTCCCCGCTCTGTCCCTGTTCCGTGGTTTTGGTGCGGTCTTCGGTTTTGACGGGATAGGCGTCAAACTCGGTAGGAATGGGACTGACGGGCGGCGTGATGAGTTTCATGTTTCCCGACCCCTTCAGCGTGACGCGACAGGTGGCGAGGTTTGCGGTGCGCAGGTCTTTTTCAAGAATGGCAGAAGAAATTTCAAAATTTCCGACAGCACCGGTGAATCCGGCGGGACGAGGCGAGGGGAGAGGCTGCACCTGAATGTTCTTCGGTTTGGTTTGACACAACATCTGGCGTGAGATGTGACCGCCGCCGTTGAAGAACGCCTCCAGCGGGTCTTCAGTCTGGTCTGCTTGGAGGAGGGTGAGCTTATAGGTGACGGGGGGAATCGTGATTTGCCCGCTTTGCTGCGGGAAGGCAAGATATTGCATGAGCACCGCAGAGCGATAGTTCACTCCGTTCACTTTTACCAGAGTGGGATGTATGTTCCCGTTGTCTCCCGGCAGATCTTGCATCACCATGCCCTTGAACTCAGGCTTGTCCATCAACTGTGTGGTGGTGATTTGCACGTCCGGACGATAGTAGAGTTTGTAGGTGATGAGCACCGCCTCCTGTTCATAGACCTTAGACTTGCTGGTGACGACCTCGACATAGACATCCTTTCCCGAGATTTTGGCGTTCGTTCTTTCGGGTCTCGGAATTTGGTTTTGGGGCTGACGTCCGGAAGATTGTTGCGAAGAGGCTTGTGCGTTTGCCTGCACCGTGAGAGCGTTGGAGCGCACCGTTCGATTTCCGATGTGAATGGAGGCGGGTCCAATCTTCAGGCTGCCCTTTCGTTTGGGCGAAAGGATGTAGGTGTAGGAAGTGGATTCGCTTCGACTGCTTTTCCCGTTCACAAAAACGATGCTGCTGTAGGTGGAGGAGTTGGGACCGCTGAGCACGTTGAAGTCCGTCAGGGAGGGAGGAGTGAATTGGCTGACCTCCTTAGAATTGGCAGTGAAAGTGAGTCGGAAATAGCCATTCCCCACGTTCTCCACAGAAGCGGTGAAACTTTGTGAGAAGAGAGGAAGACAGAGCGTGGTGAGGAAAAACAAAAATAGATGTTTTCTCATGAGAAGTCTGTAAATATATAATATACTTGCCTGTAAAGGGGTGTTCTAAAAATTAGGTTGAGTTGATTTCTTAGAGATGAACATTCCTTATCCCGTAATTTATAGAACACCCCTAATTATATAATATACTTGCCTTTCAGCCTACCAGTTCTTGCCTTGCTGTCTCTGGCGCGGTTGGGCTTTTTTGAGTTTTTCCAAGGTTTGTGCCTCGGCTTGTCTGACGAGGTTGTAGTATGGTTGGTTCTTCTGGTCCTTGGGTTGCGGTTTTTCGTTTTGTTTTTGTGGCTGCGGCTGCGGTTTGGGCTGCGGTTTAGGCTGATTTTGGTTTTTGTCGTTCTTCAGTTGCTTTTGGCAAAGGGCGAGATTGTAGCGTGTGTTTTCATCATGAGGATTCAGTCTCAAACTCTGCTTATACTGTTCAATGGCATCTCGCAGCAACTGTTGCTTTTTCTCCGGGTCTGCCGCGGCAGATTTTTGTCGGATGACTCCTCGGTTGTGATAGGCTCTGGCTTTCAGACCGGCGGAACTGCTGAAGCGTGTCACCTGTTCAAAGAGGCTGTCCGCCATGACGGCGTCTCCTTTGGTGAGATAAACATCCGCCATGTTGAAGAGCGCGTAGGGATTCTGCGGATTCTGCCGAAGGATGTCCTGATAGCAGTCCGCGGCTTTATTGTAGTTTCTGCTGCGGAAGGCTTGGTTGCCGTAGCGCATTTTTTTCCACTCCGTGGTTTGTGCAAATCCTTGCATCAGACAAGCGACGGAAAGGAAGAGGAAAAGGAGAGAGCGTTTTGAAAAGTCTTTCATCGCGTGAAGAAATGCTTGATTTGTTTTGTGAGAGAATATTTTGTCTCGTAGAGAATCGTTTCGAGCACCAAGAGGAGCAAGGCGAAGCCAACGGCGAGGGGGAACTGTTCGTCCGCTTCCGAGTGAACGGTGGTGATTTCACGTTGTTTGAGTTGGGAGAAACCTTTCTGCAAGGCGGCGCGCACCTGCTCCGTTTGTCCGAGGGAAAGATATTGCCCGGAGCCAGCCTTGGCAAGTTGGCGGCACATCTGCTCGTTCAACGCGGTGTGAACTTCCCTGCCGTTTTCGTCCAACAAATTGCCCTGCGCCGTGGGAATGGGAGCACCGGAGGTGGTGCCGACACCGATGACGAAGAGTTTCATGCCCTGCTTGGCTGCTTCCTTAGCCGCTTCTTCCGCTCCTTCGACATGAGTCTCGCCGTCGGTGATAATCAAAATCGCTTTCCCCACCTCTTCCTGGTCCGAAAAACTTTTCTCGGCAAGACTGATGGCTGCGGGCAGATTGGTGCCTTGCAGTGTCACCATCTCAGGAGAAAGGGAGTTGATGTAGGTCTCCGCAGCGTCGTAGTCTGAAGTCATCGGAAGGAGGGGGTAGGCTTCTCCTGCGAAGACGCCGAGGGCGATTTGGTCGTTCTGCATTCGGTCGGTCAGCGTGGAAAGCAGAAGCTTTGCCTGCTCCAATCGATTGGGCGAAACATCCTGCGCAAGCATGGAATTGGACACATCAACCATGACCGCCAGTTCTATGCCACGCGTGGTGTCTGCCTTGCCCGACATGCCGTAGAGCGGGCGCGCCAAAGCCACGATGAGCAAGGCGAGAGAAAGCAAGAAAAGGGTGAATTTGACGTGCGGGCGCCACAGCGAGCGCTCCGGCATGAGACGCTTCAACTGTGTCGGATTCCCCAAACGACGAAGCGTCTGAGATTTCCGGCGATACATATATATATATAGGAGTACCAAAAGCGGAATGAGCCAAAGCCCATGAAGAAATTCCGGATTGGCGAACTGAAATGTATTCATAAAAAATATGGAGTCCTTTGCAGATGTTCTAAGGTGAAACGATTGGCTGATGAAAATTTAGTAATATGAAAATAATAAGTTGCGTCAGATTTGAATGACATTTTCGAGGTCAGATTTTCACCCGAAGAAAGAGCATAGCCGTGCTATGTGACTGATGAGGGAGGAAATATGGAACGAAAAGATTTTCAAAGATGATGCAGGTTATTTTTTGAGGATTACTTAGGGCAGGCGGCGCAACACCACGAGGCGCAACAGCATCTCAAGCAGGAGACAAAGCACAGCCAGCAGCAGGAAAGGCTGAAAGACGTCTTCGTGGTTTTGATGCTGACGCTGAATGAGTTTCGTCTTTTCCAACTTGCCGATGTCTTCATAGACCTTGGTGAGCGCGTCGCGGGACATGGCACGATAGAAAGTACCACCCGTCAGCGAGGCAATTTGTTGCAGCGTTTGCGGGTCGGTGGAGGTTTGAATGTTCGTGCTATAGACTTCTCCGTTCGGAAGCGTGGCGACGGGCATGTTCACGACTGCGTCTGTTCCGAGAAGAATCGTATAGACTCTGATACCGGCATCTTTTGCCATCTGCGCAGCCATGAGCGGTGAGATGTCTCCCGTGTTGTTTGCGCCGTCAGTGAGGAGGATGATGACTTTGCTCTTCGTCTTGCTGTGTTCCAAATGGGTGACTGCCGAAGCGACTCCCATTCCGATGGCAGTTCCGGGCTGAATGATTCCTTCCGCCTGGAGTTCACAGGAGGTTTCTCCGAGTCTCTTCAGCAGAATGCTGTGGTCTCCGGTCAAAGGGCAAGGGGTGAATGCTTCGCCTCCAAAAAGCGTCAGACCGATTTGGTCGTTCTTGTGCTTGGAGATGAAATCGTATGCTACCTCTTTCGCCACGGTGATTCGGTTGGGACTCACGTCTTCCAGCAACATGCTGGTGGAAATGTCCATTGTCAGCATCATGTCGATGCCTTCCGTCGTGCGCTCCCGCCAAAAGCCGGACGACTGCGGACGAGCGAGTACGACTACAAGGAGAATGAACGCAAACACTCGGAGCGCAAAGGGGAGATGCACCAAGTGGTTCTTCCACGTCTTCGGAGCGGTCTTCAACACGTTGGTGCTGAAAAACAGCATCCTGCCTTCGCGACGACGTTTCCAAATGAAATGCCAAAGCACATAAGGAATCAACGCCAGCAGAAGAAGGAAGTATATGGGTTGAACAAAAGATATTTGAGCGAAAAGCATAGTGAAATCAAAGTTTCAAAAAGAAAATGGACCGTGCTCAGACGGTAACAACTCAGTCAGAGCAAATTTTGTGGCTCAGAGAAAACACTCCCACACGTCAATCCACGTGAAAGCGGCGGCAGTCAGACTCCCGACAAGCAAGAGCACGGAGGCGATGCGCAACGCCAAACGAATCTGACTCTGACGTTTCTCCGAAAGGGTTCGGAACTCCACACGAGGACGTAAGTCGGGTTCCACTTCGGGTTTGGTTTCTGCCACAAAATGTTCCGCCTGCTCGAGGTTGTGTTGCATCACTGTGTCGGTGACTTTGAGTTTGGCAAACTTGGCAAGGTCGGCGGTGGTGAGAATCTCTTTCACCTCTTCCACGCTTTTGATTTGCGGCAGGGCTTGCAGTTCTTCGCAAATCTCAGCCGTGGTTTTCTCGTGAGCGGTCACTGCCAAACGATCCTGCAAATAGGTTCGGAGGGCATCCGTCAGTTTCATGTAGAAAGCCTTGACGTCAGAAACGACTTCGCCGCGAAGAGATTGGAAAGCGTTCAGGGCTTGTACATGAGGCGGCAGGGGAGGATAGATGACCACCTTCTTCACCCACATCCGCGGATTGGTCAGACGAATGACGCACGCCAAAAAGCAGAAAAAGAGCAACCAGGTCAGTCCCATCTTTGCGGGAATGCGCCAAGTCCAACTGAAAGGAGCGTCCGCCACGTCGTGAGGACCGGGGAAACGATCGACGTGAACCGTGTCCACAGGTACGGTGCTGACTTTAAGCCCGATGTTTTTCTTTGCGAAATATTTTTTTCCGTTCACTTCCACCGGAAGCGGCGGAAGAACGTAGAGGGCGGAGTCAAAGGAAGTGATGAAATAGTATTTCGTGAGTTTCATCATTCCGCTGTTTGTTTCTTTCACCGTGTCGGTGGGTGTGGTGCTGACAAATTCGACGCCTTTTATCAGCGTGTCGCCGGGTTGCGGGGCGGGAAAGGCGGCTCTTTGACTTTGCGGCAAGGTGCAGGTCAGTCTGAGTCGGATTTGTTCGCCAATCAGAATGGCTGTCGTGTCGGCGTGTTGTTCCACCTGCACCTGTGCGCGCAGCGAGGTGCTGCCGAGAAAGAGTGTCAGCAGCAGTGTGAACCACATCTGCGGACTTCGCAGAGAAAAGTTCGTGTGAAAACTCAACTTGTTGAAAGGGAGAAGGTTTCTCATCGTCTTCCGAATAGTTCAGTGAGAGCGGCGACATAGTCTCCGTCAGTGGAAATGGTGACGGAGTCGATTCCGGTTTTGCGGAAGAGCATGTCTCGCTCGTTTTTGTTTTTTTCAGCCTCGCTTCGATAGTGTTCTCTGACCTTCTTGCTTGACGTGTCAATGAAACCGAGATGACCGGTTTCGGCATCTTCCAACTTCATGAGTCCCACGTCGGGAAGTTCGTTGGTCAGCGGGTCGTTGAGCACGATGGAAACTACGTCGTGTTTTCTCGAAGCAATGAGCAACGGCTTGGAATAGTCATCAAAAGAAACGAAGTCGCTGAGGATGCAAACGATGGAACGTTTCGTCATGACTTTCGTGACAAACTCCAGCGGCGGTGCGAGTTTGGTGCGCTTTTCCTCAGGCTTGAAAGTGAGGAGTTCTCGAATGATGAGCAGAATGTGTTCTCTGCCCTTCTTGGCGGGAATGAACTTTTCGATTTTGTCCGAGAAAAGGACAACGCCCACTTTGTCATTGTTTTGAATGGCGGAGAAAGCGAGAGTGCCCGCAATTTCTGCACAGAGTTCCTGCGCGGAGCGTGTTCGCGACCCAAACTTCAGACTGGAGGAAACGTCAATGAGTAACATCATGGTCAACTCACGCTCTTCCTCAAAGACTTTGACGTAGGGGTGGTTCATGCGTGCGGTGACGTGCCAGTCAATGTCGCGCACCTCATCTCCGCTGAAATATTCTCTGACTTCCGCAAATGACATTCCTCTGCCTTTGAAGGCAGAATGATATTGTCCGGCAAAGAGTTGGTTGGTGAGAACCCTGGTTTTGATTTCCAAATGCCGAACCTTGCGGAGCAGTTCTTTCTGTCCGTCGCTTTCATCTTTTGGGGACGAAACGGGCGGAGCAGATTGGTTGCTTTGTTTCTTGAAAAAAGATAGCATGGAGGTTCGTGATGGGTTGGCGGGGAGTCATGGGGAACATGGCTTCCGTGTGAACTCCCCGAGAGGATGATGCCGCCGGGTCAAGGCACAGCGATTTTGTTCAACACTTCGTGGATGATGGTGTCGGTCTTGACTTCGTCAGCCTCTGCTTCGTAGGTCAGCGAGATTCTGTGGCGCAGCACGTCCTCCGCAAGACTTCTGATGTCTTCGGGCACAACATAGCCTCTGCGGCGAATGAACGCAAGTGCTCTTCCTGCCACAGCGAGGCTGATGCCGGCACGGGGAGAGGCACCGACGGAGATGTAGGGTTTGAGTTCTGCAAGTCCGTAGTTTTCAGGAGCACGGGTTGCCCATACGAGGTCGGTGATGTACTGAGTGATGCGTTCATCGACATAGACTTTCTTCACCCATTCGCGAGCCTTGCTCAAGTGTGCGAGGTCCGTGACGGGCGTGACTTTTCCAAAAGAACCGTCGATGTGGGCGCGAACAATTTTCTTCTCTTCTTCGGGCGTGGGATAGCCAATCACGACTTTGAGCATGAAACGGTCGGTCTGTGCCTCAGGCAGCACATAAGTTCCTTCCTGTTCAATGGGATTCTGCGTGGCGAGCACCATGAAAGGGGAGGGAAGGGGGAAACTGTCATCGCCGAGCGTCACCTGCTTTTCCTGCATGGCTTCCAGCAACGCACTTTGTACTTTGGCAGGGGCGCGGTTGATTTCGTCGGCGAGGACGAAGTTGGCAAAGATGGGACCGTTTTTGACCTTGAAGTTTTCATCTCTGGGGCTATAGATGAGCGTACCCGTGACGTCGGCAGGCAGAAGGTCCGGAGTGAATTGAATTCTGCTGAACTTGGCTTCGATGAGTGAGGAGAGGGTCTTGATTGCCAAGGTCTTGGCAAGACCGGGCACACCTTCAAGCAGCACGTGTCCGTCAGCGAGCAAACCGATGAGGAGAGATTCCGTCAGATGTTTTTGACCAATGATGGTTTCTTCCATGCCGCGGGTCAGCAACGTCACAATTTCGGATTCTTCCGAGATGCGTTCATTCAAAGTTCTGATGTCTGTAATTTCTTCCATACTGAAAATATAGAATTGTCTGAGGTAAGTTTGTTTTTCTTTCTTATGGGGTGCGCTAAAATGCTATTGTCAAATATGAGGTGCGCTAAAATGCTATCGTTAAATATGGGGTGCGCTAAAACACAAATGAGTTACATTTTGGGGACACATCTTTGTGAGTTTAGTTTCCTGTTTTAACGTTTTGGCTTTCTTCGTTGTTTTCCTGGATTTCAATCTTTTCCACTTGGAAAAGTTCCGGATTTTTCCCGGTGAATTGACTGTAGTAGTCCATGACGCGTTTCATGTCGCGCTCCACGTCGCCGCTCGGGATGAGCGTTTCGGTGCAGACGATTCGTTTTGTGGGAAAATCAATGGCAAAAAGAAGGATGGGAAGTTTCGCTTTGAGAGCAATGTAGTAGAAACCTCTTTTCCATTTTTCCACTCTTGAACGCGTTCCTTCAGGCGTGACGGCAAGTGAAAACTTGTCAGACTTGATGGCAATTTCAGCAAGTTGATCTGTGAGACTGTGTTTTTTGCTCCGCTCAACCGGTATGCCGCCCATGCTTCGGAAGAGAATGCCCAGCGGCCAGAAGAACCACTCCTTTTTCATCAGGAATTGGGAGGTGCGTCCGAGGGCGGCATAATAGAGTTTACCAATGAAAAAGTCCCAATTGCTGGTGTGCGGAGCAACACAGATGAGACACTTTTCGGGAATCTCTTGTGTGTTGCAATTTTTCCATCCCATGAACTTGAAGAGCAGGAAACGACAAATAGTTCTCCACATACGTTTTTCTGTTTCTTGGTTTAACACCCTTGTTTTCAAGCGGGTTTGACGATTTCCATTCCTTTGAGAATGGCTTGCTCGTTGAGCGGGAGCAGGTGATGATGTCTTTCAGGAAGTGATTTCCGCAGCGCTTTCATGACACTCTCAATCTTCACGATGGGATGGAGTTTGAGAAAGGCGCCGAGGACGAACATGTTGAAACATTTCATCATGGAGAGCTCCGCAGCAGTTTCCATGGCGGCAACTTGGAACGAATGGATGTCCGCTCTCGTCGGTTTGTCGAGAATGCCGAACCCGTCAAAAAGAAGTGTACCTCCTTCCTTGACTTTGGGTTGAAACTTGTCCACTGAGGGTTGATTGAGCAAGATGGCAGTGTCGTAGGAACTGAGAATGGGCGATGAAATGGGTGTGCTGCTGATGATGACCGTGACATTGGCAGTGCCGCCTCTTTGTTCAGGACCGTAGGCTGGCATCCAACTCACCTCTTTTCCTTCCATGAGGGCTGCATAAGCCAAAATTTTCCCCATGGAAAGCACACCTTGTCCTCCGAAACCGGAGATGATGATTTCTTGTTTCATAGTATGTGTATGTAGAACCTTATACGTATAAGGGGGCGGCGACTTAATCCTCACGCACGCCTATATATAAGGAGTGTTCTAAAAATTAGGTTGAGTTGATTTTTGATTTCTTAGAGATGAACTTTTGTCAGTTGAGGAAGGAGCATAGCGGGCTATGTAACTGACGAAACTTACAAAAGGGCGCGCTAAGAAACCGACCAAAACGTAAACACTTTCTTTTGAACGTTCCTTATCCCGTAATTTATAGAACACCCCATAGGATGTCTTACTATTTGTCTTTGAGGTCGCCGACGTGATAGAAGTCAAACATGTGTTCTTCCATCCACTCGTTGGCTTTGACGGGGCTCATCTTCCAACCCGAGGAGCAGGTGGCAACAAATTCAATGAGATTAGACCCCTTTCCTTGCATGGAGTTTTCAAAAGCATGGCGCAATGCCTTTTTGGCTTTTCTGATGGCTGCGGGATTGTGGACGCTCTGCCGGGTGACATAGGCTGTTCCTTCGAGTTGCGCTGCGAGTTCAGTGATTTTCAGAGGGAAACCGTGGATAAGCGGGTCTCTGCCGTAGGGGCAGGTTGCGGTTTTCATTCCCACGAGCGTCGTGGGAGCCATTTGTCCGCCCGTCATGCCGTAGATAGCGTTGTTGACGAAAATCATGGTGATGTTTTCGCCGCGGTTGAGAGCGTGGATGGACTCTGCAGTGCCAATGCAGGCAAAGTCTCCATCTCCTTGATAAGAAAAAACGAGGCGGTCGGGCCACAGGCGTTTGCAGGCGGAAGCCAAAGCCGGCGCTCTGCCGTGGGCGGCTTCCTGCCAGTCTATGTCAATGTAGCGATAGGCAAACACGGCACAACCGACGGGACTGATGCCAATGGTTTTTTCTTCCATTCCCATCTCTTCTATGACTTCGGCGATGAGTTTGTGAATCACACCGTGCGAACAGCCCGGACAATAGTGCATGGGACTGTCGTTCAAGAGAGAGGGTTTCTGATATACCAGATTTTCCTGGCAGATGATGTCTTCTGACATGTTCGTTGTTTCTTGTGACATGGTCATTATGTGGCGAGAACCTGGCGAGAGGCTTACGTTTTTCTTAGCGGTCCATCATGCGCCAAGTGACTTCAATCATTTTGATGAGAACGGCTGCCAAACCCACAACGAACCAAACCGGCGGAGTCGGGGAGGGGGAAAGAGCAATGCCTGCCATGGCGACAATTGCCACGACGATGAAGACGAGGTTGATGACGTTGCGCGTCTTGCGGTGTTTCCCTGGGGATTTTTCTGTGGGGGACAGCATGAGTTTTCTTGGGAGGTGTGAAATGTTTCTTGAGAAAAG
Source organism: Prevotellamassilia timonensis (assembly GCF_021531665.1). Taxonomy (GTDB): domain Bacteria; phylum Bacteroidota; class Bacteroidia; order Bacteroidales; family Bacteroidaceae; genus Alloprevotella. Next base: position 23,482 of record NZ_JADYUH010000020.1, on the reverse strand, counting down.
AGAAAGGCTTAGAGAGAAACAAGAGGTTGTCAGTCAAATTGTTTCAGTACTTCAATGATTTCGTCGGGGTCTGGAACAATGCCTCCGAGTCTGCCGTAGTGTTTCACGGGCACTCTTCCTTCCACGGCATAGCGAACGTCATAGACCATTTGTCCGGCATTGATTTCTACAACCAAGATTCCTTTCAGTTTTTTTGAAAGTTCGGCGATTTCTTCTTGGGGGAAGGGCCAGAGTGTAATGGGACGGAAAAGTCCGACTTTGATGCCCTGCTCGCGTGCAATTTCAATGGCTTTCTGTGAGATGCGCGCTGCGGAGCCAAAAGCCACAATGGCGAGTTCTGCGTCTTCGAGGTCTTTGGTTTCGTAGCGCACCTCGTTTTCTTTGATTTGACGATATTTTTCTTGGAGTTTGTGGTTTTTTTCCTCCATTTTCGCCGGGTCGAGTTCGAGAGAAGTAATGACGTTGACGCCTCTTTGTTTGAGTCCGTGTCCATTGGCTGCCCAAGGACATTCTTTGGCAATTTCTTCTTCCGTACGACGAGGTTTCATGGGCGGCAACACGACCTTTTCCATCATTTGACCGATGACACCATCGGAAAGAATAATGGCGGGGTTGCGATATTTGAAAGCAAGTTCAAAAGCCAAGTCCACGAAGTCTGCCATCTCCTGCACCGAAGCGGGAGCAAGCACAATGACTTCATAGTCTCCATTTCCACCGCCACGCGTCGCCTGATTGTAGTCACTCTGCGAGGGTTGAATGGTTCCAAGTCCGGGACCTCCTCTTTGGACATTGACGATGAGACCGGGGATTTCGGCACCTGCCATATAACTGATTCCTTCCTGCATCAGCGCGATGCCGGGCGAGGAGGAGGAAGTCATGACTCGTTTTCCCGTTCCGCCACCTCCGTAGAGCATGTTGATGGATGCCACTTCGCTCTCTGCCTGCAACACAATCATTCCGGTGGTTTTCCACGGCTCAATTTCGGCAAGCGTTTCGAGCACTTCGCTTTGCGGCGTGATGGGATAGCCAAAGTAGCCGTCACAGCCACATCTGACGGCGGCGTGGGCAATGGCTTCGTTTCCTTTCAAAAGGAGAACTTCTTCATTCATTGGGCGTTTCAATTTTTTTGCGATAGACGCTGATGCAACCGTCAGGACAGACCAAACCGCAAGAGGCACAGCCGATGCAGTTGTCGTTTTTCACGACGGCGAAAGCATATCCTTTGTGATTCACCTCGCCTGTGGAGAGGGCGAGTGTTTTAGTCGGACAAGCCGTCACACAGAGCGCGCAGCCTTTGCAGCGTTCTGTGTTGATGGTGACAGCTCCTTTGATCTTACTCATTATTATCTGTTTGAAATAATCTTGGTTACAGAAAGATTTTTGGAATTGGCAAGCGGCGAAAGTTGAAAGATGTCGAAACGTGCTTCTTGGTCAGCGGCTCTCAGGGATTATAGAGGTCTTTGTGATAGAAGTTCAGGATGTCGTTCAGCATGTTTCGGCATTCTGCGGCGGCAGGATGTCCGTCGAGGTTTTCCGCTTGTTGGAAGAAACTGATGGCTTCGCCCCATCGGCTTTGCTTCATGGCGATGCGACCTTTCCAAAAGAAAACTTCACCGGTTTGTCCGAAGGACTTTTCAAACTCTTCGCAGACCGTCTCAGCCTCTTTGAGTTTCCCTTCTTCCAAGGCTTTTTGAATGCGAGCAGTCAATTTGTCGTTGTCGGTGGAGTTGAAATTCATCGCTAAAACCATGGTTGAAAAGATTCTTCGAGTTTCTTCGTTTTGACAAAAGTAGTGTTTTCTTCTTTTGACTTGTTCAAAAGCACTGTTTTTTTAGGGAAAATTAGGGGTAAAAGCAGAAAAACGGCAAGGTTTTAAACTTATTCTTTCCTTTTCAAGGCTTGTGCCTTCCTTCGCAGCAACTTATTCTTTTCTTCGAAGCACTTCTTCCACACCTTGTTCGCGGTGGCAAAGTCGTACCTCCACGTCGAATTTTTCGTGAAGATGGTGAGCGAGATGTTCCGCGCCATAAACGCTGCGGTGCTGTCCGCCCGTGCAACCAAAACAGAATTGCAAACTGGAGAAACCGCGCAAAAGATAGTTCTCCACATGGGCATCAGCAAGTTTATAGATTTCATTGAGGAAAACAGTGATTTCACCGTCTTCTTCCAAGAAGCGAATGACTTCTTGGTCGCGTCCCGTCAGCTTCTTGTACTGCTCATAACGACCGGGGTTGTGGAGTCCGCGACAGTCAAAGACATAACCGCCTCCGTTGCCACTGTCGTCGGCGGGAATTCCTTTTTTATAACTGAAACTGAATACCTTGACCACCAGTTTTTTGTCACTGCTCTTGTTTTCGACACCCTGCGTTTTTTTCGGAGCGAAACGGGGCATGGCAGCGAGTCTGCGAATGAGGTCAAGAAGGGTGGGACAATCGTTCAGTTCTCCCGTCTCGGCGATTTGAAGCAAATTCTGAAGCGCAGGAGGGATGCTGTCAAGAAAATATTTCTTGCGTTCGAAGAAACCGCGAAGTCCGTAGGCACCAAGCACTTGCAGCAGGCGGAAGGCGACAACGGTGCGCAACTGCTGACGGAAAATGGCGGCGTCGAAATGCACCCGTGCCAAATGTTCGGGCGAGAGTTTTTGAACCTCGTCCAAATAGTCCGCAATCATTTCTTCACGCAATTCGGAGGAGAAGGAAGAGGATGCCTGCCAGAGGAAGGAGGCAACGTCATACGCCATCGGACCACTCATGCCGCCTTGGAAATCTATGAAGAACGGAGTACCGCCATCGCTCTCACTGCCCTCAACCGCTGTCTCTTTCCACATGACATTGCGCGCCTGAAAGTCTCTGTACATAAACCCTACGTTCTGCTCCTGTCCCCCGAGTCGGCGGGCAAGACGTTCAAAATCATCTTGCAGAAGTATTTCGTTCACAGGAACTTCTATCGGTTTGAGAAAGCAATATTTGAAGTAGTTCAAATCAAACATGACGGCGCGGCTGTCAAACTTCCGAGGTTCGAGACAGCGAGAGTAGTCAAGTTCTTCGGACCCTTCGACCTGCACGTGTGCCAACGCACGAATGGTTTTTGAGAGCATGGTTCGTTCTGCCTTGCCATAGGAAAAATTGTTTTTTCTTGCCGGCGCGAGCTTCTCATAGAGTGAAGTGACGCCGAGATCTTGCTGAAGATAGCATGTCTCGGAATCGTTCATCGCAAAGATTTTAGGCACGGGGAGGTTTCGCTTGGAGAAATGGCTGGCGAGATAGACGAAGCAATGGTTTTCTTCCACATCCGGTCCATCCACACCAATGACGGACTGACCTTTGTCATCAAAGAGTCTGACGTAGTGACGATTGCTTCCTGCTTTAGGCAGACTGACGGCTTTGGTGGGAGCCATGCCGAAGCATTGAGTGTAGAGTTCAATGAGTTTCTTCATGAGAAAGCGTTTTCATTTTGGTTGTTTTCCGACTATTAGAGCATTCTTCACTAATTCGAAACTCAACCTATATTTTAGGGGTGTTCCATACGACACTCCTTATGATAGCGGAGGCGATGTTAGCAAGGTTTTCAGTGGCGGCGTTTGATGAGTGACATCGTATGGACGGCAACCAAGGCAGCGGTTTCGGTTCTGAGTCGGCTTTCACCGAGACTGACAGCACGAAAACCGTTTTTCAAGGCTTTTTCCACTTCTTCGGGAGAAAAGTCGCCTTCCGGTCCGATGGCAACGACGGTGTCGGCGTCAGGTTCAACGATATCGCCGAGAAAGACGGACGCGGCGGGCGTCAAGTCAAAAGAATCTGGGTCTTTGTCGTCTGCTTCGTGGCAGTGAGCAATAAGACGTTGGGTGTCGGGAGCAAGCATTTGAAGGAAATCATCAAAAGCGGTCATCTCGGTGATGACGGGCTTTGATGCCTTGTAGCTTTGTTTCATGGCACTGATGGCAATCCGCTCCAAGCGTTCTCGATTGACGGACTTGCGCTCTGCGTGGGCACATTTGAGGAGAATGAACTCATCAACACCGATTTCCGTTGCCTTTTCGAGAAGCCATTCCGTTCGATCCGCGTTTTTTGTTGGGGCGACAGCGATGCGGATTCGTCCTTTCCAGCGCGGTGTGTCGGGAAGCGTGCGTTCTGTCTGAAACCAACAATTCCTTTTGTCTGTCTCCGTCACCCTTGCCTCGTGAAAAGTGCCGTTTCCATCGGTCAACCAAATGATTTCTCCCGGCTTCACACGCAGTGCCTTGAGGGCATGACGGGACTCTTCTTCACTCAAAACTCCTTGAGCGATGGAAGTTGAGTCGGCATAGAACAAGTGTTTTTCTTTCATGGAAAGAGGTCGGTTTATAAAAAACGGGTTACGATTTGAGTGGATTTTGTACCAATCCGAGGCGAGCCTAAGTTTGATTTAAGTACAAAAATACGGCATGGCGGTAGAAAAGCCAAACTTATCGGCGTTTTTTCCGCTTCTGCAAGAAAGTTTGGAGGTAAAACTGTGCTCCTTTCCTCGGAAGCTGACGTGTTTTTCTCATGACTTGACGGATTTTTTGTGCTATAGAACTAAAAAAAGCGAAGAAAATGCGGTTTTATGCCGTTCTTGAAATATAAATCGTAATTTTGAGCCGTCTTGGTGACTTGTGCCGCATTAAGCACTGCCGGCTTCCGCCTTACGCTTATTTATATATAAAGCAGCCATGTGGCTGAAACGGTCACCGCACATCATCCTTAATTTCACAACCCGAAAAACATGTCTTTCCCCAAAATCCTTCATCGCTACTTTCTCCTTTCTCTTGCTCTCGCTCTCTGCCTGCCGCTCCACGCACAGACGCGGAGACGCACATCCCGTCAGCCCGAACCGAAAGTGAAAGTTTCAGAACTCCTGCAACGTTATGCTTTTGACGAAGTCATTGCTGCCATTGACAATGGGAAAGCAGATTGCACCGGTGCGGAAGCAAATCAAATTGCTGCCACCGCAAGACTTGGCGCGGACATGCTCAACGCGACGGAAAAGGTGACCGTTTTGGAAAGCCGCATCGTTCCGCTGGTGGACTTACTGAACCACCTCCCGCTCCGCGGATCTTGCGCAAAATGGGAAAGCATGGAGCAATGGAAAGCAAAACTGAATCCCCTGCCGGTTAAACTGGGAAAGGTGGTGTGCATTAACGACTTGCGCGACCGCATTTGGTTTGCTGCAGCGGACAGTGCAGGAAAAGGAATGGGACTTTGGACTTCCTTCCTGCGCAGCGAAGGCTGGAGCCGCCCCATCCCTCTGCCGGGGCTTCAAGGAAACGGGCAGAACAGAGACTGTCCCTTTGTCATGCAGGACGGCATGACGGTTTTCTATGCTGCCTCAGGTGAAGGGAGTCTCGGTGGAACGGACATTTTTGTCACACGCTATGACCCTTCTTCTCGTACATTTCTTAAGCCGGAATCAAAGGGCATGCCTTTCTGCTCGCTCGACGATGACTTTTTCTATGCTGTTGACGAAACCAACCAACTGGGATGGTTTGTCAGCAATCGTGGATGTGGAAAAGACAGCGTGAGGGTCTTCACCTTCGTGCCAAACGAAGAGAGGGAGGTGGTTGAAGCCTCGGACGACGACATGGAGAACACAGTGGCATTTGCCACACTCTCAAACGTCAAACTGACGCAGTCCAACACCGAAGTCGTCAAGGAAGGGCGTGCACGTCTTGAGAAACTCCTGCAACATCCGGGGGGAACGAAGCAAAGCGTGAAGAGAACCTACGTGGTCTCGGACAACCGCATCTATCATTCTCTTGAAGAATTTGCAAGTCCTGCCGCAAAACGCATCGCACAAGAAGCAGATGCCACCATTGACAAACTTGCCCACCTCTTGACGGAACGTGATGTCATTCAGCGAACCTATGCCGCGGGGCAACGCCACGAGAATATTCGTAAACGTTTGACAGAATTGAACGAAGCAGTGAAAGAAACGAAGAATCATCTCCGCGAACTGGAGAAAAACTACCGAAAAGCAGAACTGCAACAAACGAACTGAATTTGATTTGAAAAATAAAAATTATTGGGACTTATGAAAAACGCAATTCCATCCTCTGAGCTCATCATCAATGCTGATGGCAGCATATTTCATCTTCATGTCAAACCGCAGCAACTTGCCGACACGGTGATTCTCGTCGGCGACCCGGGACGTGTGCCGCTCGTGGCAAATCATTTTGAAACGAAGGAGTGCGACATCTCAAACCGTGAGTTTCGCACCATCACCGGCACTTTCCGCGGAAAACGCATGACGGTCGTTTCAACGGGCATCGGCTGCGACAACATTGACATCGTGCTGAACGAACTCGACGCCCTGGCAAACATAGATTTTGAAACACGTACGGTGAAGCCGACGCTGCGAAGCCTGACCGTGGTGAGAATTGGCACGTGTGGCGGTCTGCAACCGTTCACGCCCATCGGAACCTATGTCGCCTCTGCGTTCAGCATTGGTTTTGACGGCCTTCTGAATTTCTATGGCGGACGTGACGCGGCATGTCGTTTGGACATGGAAGCAGCCTTTTGCCGGCACATGAATTGGAAGGGGAATCAGTGCATCGCCCATCCCTACGTGGTCGGTGCAGACTCGGAACTGCTGGAGCGCGTGGCTGGAGAAGACATGGTTCGCGGCATCACCGTGGCTTGCGGTGGTTTCTATGGTCCGCAGGGTCGCCGTCTCCGTCTCCCGTTGGCAGACCCCGAGGCAAACGCAAAAATTGAAAGTTTTGAATGGGAGGGACGCCGCATCACCAACTTCGAAATGGAAAGCAGTGCGGTCGCAGGACTCTCAAAAATGATGGGGCACAAAGCTCTGACGTGTTGCATGGTCATCGCCAACCGCTTAGGCGGCGAAGCCGACACACGCTACAAACAGGGCATCGAGGGACTCATCCAAACTGTCCTCGAAAGACTCTGACCGCACGCAGTTCCGAAAAAGGGTGAGTGCCAAAAGCACGATGAAACCGATGAAAAATGCACAAGGAACGTCAGCATTTCACTTCCTTCCACTCACCCTTCGCCTCTTTCTTTCCTTTGCTCCGATCCACCGTACAGCCTTGTTTCACTCGGATTGCGGTGTTTCACTCGGATTGTCTTACTTCATTTTCTTCTGGCACACAGCGCTCATGTCGGGCGAACCCTAAAAAAACTGCGTTGCAACTCATGCGAGTGCAACGCAGTTCTTTTGATTTTGAAAAGATTTGATTATGCTTCAGCAGATGCTTCAGCGTTTTCAGCTGCTGCTTCTTCTGCTTCTGCATTTGCAGCGGCTTCAGCTTCAGCCTGTGCTGCAGCCAATGCAGCTTTCTTTTCCTTCACGCGCTCAGCAATTTTGTCGCTGACTTTCTTTTCAGCCTCGAGACGAGCCTTGAGGTCAGCTTCTTTCTCAGCGGCTTTCTTGCTGGCGAAAGCGTTTGCTTTTTCGTTCTTCTGCTGTTTCCAAGCTTCAAACTTGGCAGTGGCAGCAGCTTCATCGAAAGCGCCTTTGCGAACACCACCTCTGAGGTGCTTCATGAGCATCACACCTTCGCGAGAGAGAATGTTGCGAACGGTGTCGGTGGGCTGTGCGCCGGTCTCTACCCAGTAAAGAGCGCGTTCAAAATTCAAATCTACTGTGGCAGGATTGGTGTTGGGGTTGTAGGTACCAATCTTTTCAGTAAACTTACCATCGCGTGGTGCGCGTGCGTCAGCAATGACGATGCTGTAGAAGGCATAGCCTTTGCGTCCATGACGCTGCAATCTGATTTTAGTTGCCATTGTTTTGTATGTAATTTAATAGGTTTGAATTATCCGTTATCTCGTAACGGCGTGCAAAAGTACTAATTTCTTTTATATTAAGTGTGTGATGCTTCAAACTTTTTCTTCTCCGCTCCTCATTTTTCTTTGTGCAGCACGGCACGGGTGAGCCAGAAGATGAGGAGGGCGTAGGCGCCGAGGGAGAGGAGTTGGAAGGCGGTGTCGTTGCCTTCGAAAATGTGAAGGTTGAGGTCAATGTTTCCAAACTGGAGTCCTGCACTCAGCACACCGGTCAGTGCGCCGCCGGCAATCAGACCTGAAGCGAGAAGCGTCCCGTGTTCGCCGCGGCGTTTGTTGAGATCCTCGTCAGAGGAGCGTGTGGTGACGAAATGGCTGATGGCACCACCGACAATGAGCGGGAGGTTGAGCTGCAAGGGAATGAACATGCCAAGTGCAAAAGCCAGGGCAGGAATTTTCAAGAACTGAAGCAAGAGGGCGATGAGCGCGCCGATGCCGTAGAGCAACCAAGGGGCTCCCTGTCCGGACATAAGCGGCTCAATGACTGCTGCCATGGCACGTGCCTGGGGCGCTGCCATGACATTGGCGTTGTCGGGTGTGAAACCGTAGGCTTTGTTGAGAATCATGATGACGCCGCCGACAGTGGCTGCGCTGACGAGCACGCCAAAGAATTTCAGTGACTGCTGCTTCACGGGCGTACTACCAAGCCAGTAGCCAATCTTCAGGTCTGTCACGAAGGCTCCGGCGGAGGCGAGAGCCGTGCACACCACGCCACCCATGATCAGTGCGGCAGCCATGCCGCCGGGACCTTTCAGACCAGCCACCACCATGATGACGGAAGAGAGAATCAGGGTCATGAGCGTCATACCACTGACAGGGTTGGAGCCGACGATGGCAATCGCGTTGGCTGCGACGGTGGTGAAAAGGAAGGAGATGACGGCGACAATGAGCAGGGCGACAACGGTGAAGAGGACATTGCCGTCCATCACGTCAAAATAGAAGAAAAGGGCGGTAACGAGGAGGGTGAAGACAGTACCGAAGGCAATGATTTTTCCGGAGAGGTCACGGGCGGTGCGGGTCTCTTGTTTGACGGTAGCGCCGGGGCGCGCCACTTCGGAGATAAGGGAGAAGGCGTTACCAATGACTTTTCGGCTGTTGATGACACCGAGGATGCCTGCCATCGCAATACCGCCGATGCCGATGCTTTTCGCATAGCCAAAGAGTTGTTCGGGACTTGCCGTGGCTGCCAAAACGGGAGCCGCATCACTGCCTCCCACGATTAAATCGGGGAAAACAAAGGCTATGAAGGGTACGACAATCCACCAGACGAAGACGGAGCCGGCGCAGATGATGGCGGCATATTTAAGTCCGACGATGTAGCCCATACCCAACAAGGCAGCACTGGTGTTGATACTGAACATGAGTTTAGCCTTGTCGGCGACCATGTTTCCCCAGATGCCGATGCGGGAGGTGAAGTTCTCCGCCCACGTGCCGAGGGAGGCGACGCAGAAATCATAGGCACCGCCGATGAGACCTGCCAGAGCCAGCGTGGAGGCTTGGTTGCCGCCTCGCTCGCCGGAGAGAAGCACTTGTGTGGAGGCAGTGGCTTCGGGGAAAGGATATTTCCCGTGCATGTCTTTGACAAAATATTTTCGGAACGGAATGAGAAAGAGAATTCCGAGTGCTCCGCCCAGCAGGGAGGAGAGGAAAACTTGCAGGAAATTGACGGTGAGTTCAGGATATTTGTGCTGAAGGATGTAGAGCGCGGGGAGCGTGAAGATGGCACCGGCGACAATCATGCCGGAGCAGGCACCGATGCTCTGAATGATGACGTTTTCGCCCAGCGCATTTTTGCGGTGAGTTGCGCCGCTGAGTCCGACAGCGATGATGGTAATGGGGATGGCGGCTTCAAAAACCTGACCGACCTTCAAGCCGAGATAGGCGGTGGCGGCGGAGAAGAGAATCGCCATGAGAACACCCCAGCCGACGGACCACCAAGTGATTTCGGGATAGGTCTTTTGTGGTTTCATCAGCGGGGTGTATTCTTCTCCCTCGCGAAGTTCGCGGAACGCGTTTTCAGGCAGTTCCACTTGCTGCATGTCTTTTTGTTCTTGCATATTTTTAAGGATATAAAAAGGCTAATAGGTCTAAGGGGAGCGGAAGAACCACTTGCACGGTGGCTCAAACGTGCGTCAAAAGAGATTAGAGAGATGGGAATACTAATGTCATTAATTTACTCACCAACTTACACTTAAATGTTTTTGTTTAATTAAGGATTTTACTGGTGCAATTAATGAGAATGAATGGAAGAATATGGAGAAGGAGAGAGAAAAAAAGGCCAGTCGGACTATAAGCCGGGTTCTGTGCGGCGTGTCGCCGCGTCTGTCATTTATCTTTCGCCGTGTCGTCGTTGAAGCCTCCGAGGAGTCTCCAACTCCGGCATCTCGTTCTACCCTCCGACGCAGGGTCTTTCGACCCACTCGAACGAGCAGCCCTCAGGCGTCGGTTTACATGAACTTTCAGCTTCCGATGTGCACAGCCCGCATGTCACCATGACGGCTGGTGAGCTCTTACCTCACCTTCTCACCCTTACCCGAAGGCGGTTGTTTTCTTCTGCACTGATTTGCCCTCGCGGACAACTTTCCGTTAGAAAGCGAAATGCTCTGCGCTGCCCGGACTTTCCTCCCGACGTTCCGAAAAATCAAAACGAAAGGGCGACAGACCGTCCGGCTGGCCTCTATGTTTCTTGATTCTGACTGCCATCCAAAGAGACTTCGTGTCTAAAATCGGGCACAAAATTACAAAAAATGTGCGCACTTCTTTCGTTCTGCTTCTAAAAACAATAACTTTGCCCGGCAAATCTGACAAAAGGACAGAAATGCAAACACCAAATCCAAGTTTTCATGCACTTTTGCTCGCCTTTCGTTCTCCGCACGTGCTTCATTCATCTGTTCTCATCCTAATTATCATTGATGAACTATTAGTGGACTCATTATGGACGTTCATGTTCGGTTTTGCCATGAACCTAAATGTTCAGTTTCTTCAAACAAAATGAATCATTTGTTCATCGTTTTTTTCTTCCTTTTCATCGTGTGTGAGTCCCACGCACAACCCGGGCGTGTCCGCACGAACGATGAAAAGGTGCAGTCCGTGCGTCTCAAAATTGACGGAAACGCCGAACGCCCCGCCGTGCTGCAAAAAGGAGAACAACTGGAACTTTCGTTTGACTACATTGACCCTGTCGTGCATCGTTTCACCTACCGCGTGGATTTGCTCACCTTTGACGGCAAAATCACCGACGAACTCTTTGACAGTGAATATATTCGTCAAACGGAGGAGCAGATTCCGCTGGATGATGCCGAGCCCTCGGAGTTCACTCGCACACACTATATGCACTATCGTCTCACGCTCCCAAACACTGATGCTGTGCCGTTTCTCTCGGGGAACTATCGCATCACGGTTTGTGAAGAATCTGACGACGCAGACGAGCCGCGCACCGTTTTCACCGCAGATTTTGGCATTTTGGACGTCAAAGCGACCGTTGGAATCACCGTTTCCACCGACACAGACATTGATCGCAACCGCTCGCACCAACAGGTCAGTGTGAAAACACTTCTGCGCAACGTCAGCGTGACAGATGCTGAGCGCGAAATCCGTCTCCTCGTCTTCCAAAACCGACGCTTCGACAACTTCGTCACCGCGCCCGCACCTTCCTATATATATAATGGACAACTGGAATGGAAACACTGTCAGGCATTGATTTTTACCGCCGGCAACGAATATCGCCGTTTTGAAATCATTTCCTCTGACCATCCCGGCATGGGTGTGGACCACGTCAGTAAAGACGGTGACTGGCGGGACCATCACCTGATGACCGATGAAAAGCGCAAAAACTACGTCTTCTACGAAGAACGAAACGGAATTTTCGTGCCACGCACGGACTGGGAAGGCGATGCCGAACTGACGGCAGACTATGTCCGCGTGCACTTTCAACTCCTTTCACCAGAAATCCCGGGCGCAGAATGTCTGCTGCAGGGACTTTGGACTCCCGCCGAATCCATCGCGCCTTATCGCTTGAAGTATAATGAATTGACGCAGGCATACGAAGGCACATTTCTGCTGAAAACGGGCTACTATGACTACCAATACGTTTTTCGCTCTCCCAACGGCGCGGTGAAACCATCCCTGGTTGAGGGTGACTTTTTCCAAACGGAGAACGAATACATGACACTGCTCTATCACCGCCCGCTCGGCAGCCGCTACTGGCAACTCATCGGACACTCGGTCCTTTCTTTCCGGCAATAAAATACAAAGAATTAAGTTCAAAACCTTCAAATCACTCTATATGTCACAGCCACGAATTGTCTTTTTGGACGGTCACACCCTCTTCTCCAACGATTTGAATCCCGATGACCTCAACGTCTGTGGTCATTTCACCTTTCATGCCCGCACTCCGCAGTCCCAGGTCTTGGAACGCGGAAAAGACGCTGAAGTGCTGATTGTCAACAAAGTACATCTCGGTGAAGAGGAATTTGCCGCGCTACCCAATCTAAAATTGGTGTGCGTTGCCGCCACAGGCTACGACGGCATAGACACCATCGCCGCACGTGCCCACGGCGTCACCGTTTGTCACTGCGAGGACTACTCCACACTGAGTGTTGCACAGCTCACGCTCTCGCTATTGCTCAGTCTTGCCGATGGCGTCGATGAAACCTTTCGCAGCACCCGCGCCGGAGGCTGGGCTGCCTGTCCGGACTTCTGCTATTCCGTGCGCCCTCGCTTTGAACTCGCGGGCAGAAAACTTTGCATCGTGGGCATGGGCAACATCGGACGTGCCGTGGCTGCAGTCATGAAACCTCTCGGACTTATTCTCAGCGCCGTCACTTCTTGTCCGCAGAGCGAACTGCCTGATGGAGTGGGGAAAGTGACGCTCGAGGAAGCCTTTGCCACCTCCGACATCGTCAGTCTGCATTGCCCGCTGCGTGCCGACAACAGAGGCATGGTCAGTGCCGAACTGCTCGCCAAAACACGTCCGGGACTCATCCTCCTCAACACTGCCCGCGGTGCACTGGTCGATGAAACTGCCGTGGCAGAAGCACTCCACCGCGGACAACTCGGAGCCTACTGCGCGGACGTCATGTCGCAAGAGCCGCCAAGCGCAAAAAATCCCCTTTTCACCGCACCAAACGCATACATCACACCGCACATCGGATGGGCTACTGTCGAAGCAAGACGACGCGTCATCACGCAGCTCATTGAAAACATCCAATCTTTCTTTGAGGGTAAACCTCAACGCGTTGTCTCCTAAGCAACGCTCGCCGGCGGTGTGTCATAATAGCCAATCTGCTGCGTTGCTATCGGATTCGGGCTTGGTCATGTACTTCAGTACACTCCCTGCGCCCTCATCCTCGGCGTCTTGCATCTTAGCCATTCTGACGCACCTTCAAGGGTGTATCCAAAATGTGCATTTTGACATACCGCCCCTTGCCGCGAGGCGCTCCCCGGCGTGCTTGCATCCGCCTCTCTCTTCTTGAAGCGTGTGCCACGCTTCAAGAAACAGCGACCGCCTTCGGCGGAGTTTTCACCGCCAAACCGAATCTGACAACCACACTTCAACCATCTTCTCCAATAATCTTCATTAGAGCAGTAATAGCTAAACCAGAAACTTGCGTCATTGACGCTTCACCCCCTATGTTTTCATTCACATTTTCCCAAATCCTTGATTTCATCGGTACTTTAGCCTTTGCCATTTCCGGCATCCGCTTGGCTTCCGCCAAACAATTTGACCTTTTTGGAGCCTACGTTGTCGGTGTCACCACCGCCATCGGAGGCGGAACGATGCGTGACGTGTTGCTCGGTCGTCCCCCGTTTTGGATGACTGACTCGTTCTATCTGCTCTGCTCCGCTTTCGCATTGCTTTGGGTCATTGTATTCCGAAAATATTTAGTACGTCAGAACAACACGTGGTTCCTTTTTGACACCATCGGTCTCGCCCTTTTCACCGTCACAGGCATTGAAAAGACTTTAGAAGGTGGTTTCCCGTTTTGGACTGCCATTGTCATGGGAACAATGACCGGAGCCGGCGGCGGTGTGCTTCGTGACGTCTTCATCAACGAAGAGCCCCTGATTTTCAGAAAAGAAATCTACGCACTCGCTTGTGTCATTGGCGGCGTTGCCTACTACATTTCTTTCCATCTCGGCTACAATCACATCGTTTCCGGCATCATCTGTGGTTCCTTCGTCATCCTCAGTCGTGTGCTTGCAGTCAAATTCCACATTCACCTTCCCATCCTTCAACGCGAAGACTAAAGCCGGTATTTACCGTTCCACGCAGTAGATTGGACATTATCACGCGTCGATTTGTCACTCCTGTGTGCGCACTTCGTCACTCTTTCCTTAGGGCGCGTCAAAATTACAAAACTTCAGAAAAACGTTGCCACGGCTGACAAACGCTTGTTTATCAGCCGTGGCAAGGAAAATGAAAAGTGGTGTCAATGAATAGTTTAGATTTCCGACTCAAAAAAGCGGCGAATAGCGTTGCTGACGCAGGCGACGTCTTCGTCGGACATCAGAGGGTGAATCGGCAGACTCAGTTCGGTGGCAGCCCAACTGCGGGCAACAGAGAAGACGCTCGGCTCGTCCTCCGTGTGTTGCTCACCGTCAGATAGACCCAAAAAGTTTTCGTGTGCTGCCTGCTTCTCGAGGAAAGGTTGCAGAGCGGGCTGATCGGGCAGGGCGTGGGGATAGTGAATCAGTGTTTCAACGCCCGCTTCTTCCCGCAAGAAATGCTGCAAGGCATCTCGGCGGTCGCAGCGAAGGGGATAGACGTGGAATACGCTGAGGGAGGTGTCTCCATCGTAGGGCAGGGAGACGGGGAGTCCTCGCAGCGCCTCATTGTAGGCTCGTGCCACCTCACGGCGACGCTGATTGTCCGCCTCGAGTCTCGGCAGTTTCACACTGAGAGCGGCTGCCTGGATTTCATCCAAACGACTGTTGACGCCGAGATCTGTGTGAAGATATTTGGTGGCGGAACCATAGTTCGCCAATCGGCGCACTGCTTCCGCCAGTTCAGCGTCGGCAGTCACTACAGCGCCTCCGTCGCCCAGTGCGCCGAGGTTTTTACCGGGATAAAAACTGAATGCTGCAGCCACGCCCCAACTGCCGACGGGCTTGCCACCGATGACAGCACCGTGGGCTTGGGCGGCGTCTTCCACGAGGAGCAAGCCGTGCTCGCGAGCCAACTCCGTGAGTTCCGGCATCGGCGCCGGAAGTCCGTAGAGATGAACCGTAAGTAGGACTCGGGAACGCTCGCTCAAGTGGGGAAGCACTGTGGCGGCACTCATGACACACCGTTCATCGACGTCTGCAAGGACGGGCGTCAATCCTGCCCTGACAACGGCGAGGGCGGAGGCTACGAACGTCATGGCAGGCACAATGACCTCGCAATCCGACGTCCAACCGTGACGCTCGCGCAGGGCTTGAAGCGTCAGCGTCAGAGCATCAAGTCCATTGCCGACTCCGATGCAGTGGGATACGCCGATGGAAGCAGCGAAGTCTGCTTCAAAATCCGCCACGCGGTGTCCGCGGAGATACCACCCGCTTTTGACGACGTCGGAGATGGCGTGGCTCAGTGCGGGTTCGAAACTACCGTTGATTTCTCGTAGAGGAAAATATGGAACGCGAAGAGTGGACATGGGAGAATTGAAGATTCAAGCGTGTTTGAAAGGTACTTACGGTTTGGAAACGAGGGAGTCGGACGGCAGAGTGAGCAGGAAGTGTTCGTAGCACACGGTGCGTGCGCCGAAGCCTTCTTTTTGGAAGACAAGCCCTTCGTTGAGAAAAGAACCGTCCCCCTCGGTGGAAATGCCAAAGTCAAAGAAGCGGGCGGAGGCAGGGAAGTTCCCCACATCGGTGTGGAGCAAACGGTCAAAAAGAAAGTCCAATGCGGCGCCGGCGCGTCCTTCATCGGTAGAGGCGATGTATTGTGCATGAATCACGTTCCGCGTGTAGAACAGCAGCGTCCCCGCCACGGGAACGGCGGAGGCATCGTCCGTTCCGTCACATACGCAGAAAAGACGAATCTCCTCGGGAAAGCGCTCCATCAGTAGCGTCAGTTCTTCCAACGAGTGTACCGGTCGTTTGGCGTGATGCTTCCACAGCCCCTCTGCCAGCATGTTCCAGAATGCCGGGAGGAGGTCCAAGTCGGACGAGAGAGAGAACGTGCCGCGGGCTTCGGCGTGGCGCACCTTCCGCCGACGAAGCGTGGAGAAGGGAAGCGGCGCCGTGAGGTCTATGGCAGAAGAGACGCCGCAGGAGACGAGCTGCGCACCGTGACGGAAGAGCCAATATTTCTCCTCCTCCGTCGGTGCGGTGTGATAGATTGCAGGCACGGGCTTGACGAGGAGTGAGTTGAAACCAGCCGCAGCGTAGTGGCAAAGTAGGGCGTCAAAGAGTGCTCCCGCCATGGCAGCGCCCACCTCGGGCGTCAGCAACAGCCCACCGTAGGTCAGCCCGCCGTGAGAAACCACCTGCGTAACATCGTTACCGACGATGCACGCCGGGAAAAGCGCGATGCCGCGCCCCTTCTGATTCACGAACAGCACGGAGCGGTCCGGGAAGCGGTCGCGGTGGTAGTCCATGAAATCGCGGCGGAACAGAAAAGAGTTCTGCCGACAGCGACTTGCGGTCTCGTCCCACAGTGTGCGAAGTTCGGAGGAGTAGGGAAGCAGTTGGAAAGCCACGGTTGATAATAATTTATGCTCTTGACGTTTGCTTTGTTTTGAACTAAGGTTTACACTATTCGTTTGCCTCAGCGTTCTTCAGTTTGCACGGCGGCGCGGAAGGCATCGTAGGTTTCAAGATAGCCCTCCTTGTCGTAGTCGCCCGAAGCGAGACAGAGACAGACGGTTCCGGGTGTGAAGTCACTGAGGCGACACCAGTACATCGGCGGAATCAGCAGACCTTCTTCCGGTTTGTCCAACACAACGGTGAAAGGCGCGTGCAAACCGTCGTCCATTTCCACCTTGAGACTGCCGTGAAGTGCAAAAAGCGCTTCCCAGCAAGTGCGGTGGGCGTGGCATCCGCGCTCCGTGGTCTCCGGCACGTCCGTAATCCAAAAGACGCGCCCCACCTCAAACGGCAGGTCGGTGCCACGCGTGGAAACGGGAGTGAGTCGTCCTCGCTCATCGGTGAAGGAAGTAAGTTTCACAAAGAAGTCTTTCATGGTGTTTGTGTGCGACGAGGTCGCAGTTTTTATAAGTTTCAGCACGGCAAAATCACTTCGCTGACGGGACGGTCAAAGGGTTCGACCGGCACGGCGGGGAGAAGCTGGCAGGCGAAGCAGCAACCGAGCGTCGGCACCGAGGCATCGGGAAGGCGGGACAGGAAGCGGTCGTAGTAGCCGCGCCCTCTGCCCAGGCGGTGTCCCTCAGCGTCAAATGCCACGCCGGGCACGACAATCAGTTCCAGCAGACTGAGGTCTTCGAGCGGCGCACCCGTCGGCTCCAAAATGCCGAATGCCCCCTCGCGAAGAGACTGCGGTCCGTCGTAGCGCCGCACCTCTATTTCGTCGCCCACCACCACGGGCAACCAGACCTTCTTGCCGAGTGGGAGGATGCGCTCCAGCCATTCCGAAGTCTGCGGTTCGTCCGGAAGACCGTGGAAGAGCATGACGTGGGTGGCTACGCGGAAAGCCGGATGCGCAATCAGCCTGCGCCAAAGAACTTCCGACTCCTCGCGGCGTGCTGCCGGCGACATGGAGCGAAGCCGCTGCTTCACCGCAGTGCGAAGAGAGGACTTGGAGTTGGGCATGCTCTTGAGAAAGGAATTGTCGCGGTGGATTTTCTTCCAGTCTGAGAAAGATGGAGAAATCCATTCCCGCTTGCCGTGCGCAATTTCAGACTGAGGAGGCGAGAAGGTGCGGAGAGACAGTTCAGTGCCCGTGCGAAACCGATGGCGGCAGGTGAGGGAGAGGCGAACGGCGGAAGCGAGCCGAGACTGAGGGTGGGGAAGTCCGTTTTGTCGGACTTCAAACGATCCAGTGCTTTGAGAACTCCGTCGTCATGCTGGTTCGTGTAGCGAATCTGCTCGTCTTCCGAAACGGAATAAGAGAGGATTGCCGAAGTGATATAGGTCGTGAAGAGTTTTCGCGAGGTGTGAAGCATCAGATTGCGGCGTTTCAAGCCGTTCTTTTCGGCATAAGCAGCAAATTCAGAGACGATGTCATAGCGCTTCAAGAACTTCAGCACATCTTCCATCGTTTCCATCTTCTTCATCTTGTCGCGATGCTTGTCCACGAAGGAGAAAGCGTAGCGCATGATGTGTCCGCCCATGTAGGCGTCGCGGAAGTAGGACGTGATTCCCAGCGTGTCACGCGGCACGAAGATGTCCGGCACGATGCCGCCTCCGCCATAGACCGTGCGTCCCAGTCGCGTGTGATATTTCTCTCCGGAGTTGCGAATGCTGTCGGCGGAGAAGTACTCGCCATGTTCGGCACGATCGAGGAGGTCTAAGTCATATTTCTCCTCATCGCCGGGCGTGTAGGGTTTCTGGACGCATCGTCCGGAGGGCGTGTAGTAGCGTGCAGTTGTCAAGCGCAGCATCGAGCCATCGGGGAACTCCACGGGAATCTGCACCAGTCCCTTTCCGAAGCTGCGTCGTCCGACGATGAAGCCTCGGTCGTTGTCCTGAATTGCGCCGGCGAGAATCTCACTGGCAGAGGCAGAAGTTTCGTCGAGGAGAATGACGAGCGGCATGCTTTGATAGGAGCCGCGCCCGTCGGTGCGGTATTCCTTTCTCGGTGATTTGCGTCCTTCCGTATAGACGATGAGCGAGTTTTTCGGCAGAAATTCGTTGGCAATTTGCACGGCGGGTTCCATGTAGCCTCCGAGGTTTCCTCGCAGGTCGATGATGAGTTTCTCAAAATCCTCTGTTTGAAGTGAGGCGAGAGCACCGAGGAACTCCGTGTAGGTGGTTTCGCCGAAACTGTTGATGCAGATATATCCAATTTTCGGCGTCAGCATGTGGTAAGCCGTCACGGTTGAGACAGGAACTTTTCCTCGAGTGATGTGGAAGGGCAGCATTTTCTTCTCTCCGGAGCGTTTCACCTCGATGTTGCAGACCGTTCCCTCTGCTCCTTTGAGTCGCTTCATGACGCCGTCATTGTTGATGGTGTCGCCGACGTAGGCTTTTCCGCTGATGGTCACGATGCGGTCTCCGGCTTCAAGTCCGATGCCGTCGGCAGGACCGCCGGGAATGATTTTCACGACACAGATTGTGTCGCGGAAAATCGTGAACTGCACGCCGATGCCGGAGAAGCTGCCTTTCAGTTCCTGCATGGAAGCCTCCACGTCTGCGGCGGAAATATAGGTGGAATGCGGGTCAAGCTCTTTCAGAATTTTGGGCAGCGACTTCTCCACGAGGTCCGAGATGTTGACGGAATCCACATACTGGTCATCGATGAGGTGAAACAAGTCCACCACCTTGTTGCTTGAGTTGTTGATGATGCTCAAGCGGTTGCCCGAAAAATGGTTGGCAAAGAAACTTCCGAGCAGGATTCCCAGACAGACGCCCAAGGAAACGAGCAGCGGGAGAAAACGATTTCGGTTGTGTTTTATCATTGAAGGAAGGTGAGTAGTAAAATAAAACGTAAAGTTTAGTAATCCTCAAAAAATAACCTGCATCATCTTTGAAAATCTTTTCGGTCCATATTTCCTCCCTCATCAGTCACATAGCTACGGCTATGCTCCTTCTTCGGGTGAAAATCTGACCTCGAAAATGTCATTTAAATCTGACGCAACTTATTATTTTCATATTACTTAGTGAGCGGCGGGCGTGGAGTCGTTGAGTTCTTCCAGTTCCACCTTTTCCACGGAGATGCCCGCTTTTAGGAGCAAGTCCAGTCCGTCGGTGAGTCGATAGCTTCGTGCATAGACCACTCTTCGGATGCCCGCTTGGATGATGAGTTTGGCGCATTCGATGCAAGGCGAATCTGTCACATATAACGTGGCACCGTCTGAGTTATTTCCCGAGCGTGCGATTTTTGTGATGGCATTCGCCTCGGCATGCAGCACGCAGGGCAGGGTCAGCCCGTCTTCTCCTTCGCAGACGTTGGGGAATCCCGACGGCATGCCGTTGTAGCCGTCGCTGATAATCATCTTGTCCTTCACAATCAAGGCTCCGACCTTGCGGCGTGTGCAGTAGGAGTTCTCAGCCCAGATGTGAGCCATGCGCAGATAGCGCAAATCCAGCAAGTGTGACTTGGTGGAGTTCAAAGTGTCCTTATTTGATTCCATCTCTTTTCAATAAAGCGTCAATGGACGGTTTTCTACCTCTGAAACGTTGGAAGAGGACGGACGGATGTTCCGTGCCGCCTTTGGAGAGTATGCAATCACGGAAGGCGGCTGCTGTGGCAGCATCAAAGACTCCGCGCTCGCGGAAGAGCGAGAAAGCATCGGCGTCAAGCACCTCTGCCCATTTGTAACTATAGTAGCCGGCGGCATAGCCTCCCGACATGATGTGACCGAAACTGACTGCCATGCAGGCTTCAGGAATGCACGGCAGCAGTGCCGTCTTTTCCATGGCGCGGCGTTCGAACTCCGTCACGTCGTCGGTGAGTGGCGTCTCGCGGTCATAGAACGCCATGTCCAAGAAGCCAAACGAGAGTTGGCGTAGACACTGGTAGCCTGCCTGGAACTGACGGGCGGCGCGGAGGGCATCGATGTAGGAAGCGGGGAGCGGCTCGCCCGTCTGATAGTGACGTGCAAAAGTGGCGAGGAACTCGGGCTCCGTGGAGAAGTTCTCCATGAACTGCGAGGGAAGTTCCACGAAATCCCAGAAGACATTGGTGCCGCTCAGTGCCTCATAGTGCGACATGGCGAAAAGCCCGTGCAACGTGTGTCCAAACTCGTGGAGCAACGTTTCCACCTCGGAGAAGGTCAGCAGCGAAGGCGTGTCGGCGGTGGGCTTTGAGAAGTTGGTCGTCAGACTCACCACGGGGCGCACGGAGTTTGCGTTGTTTACGGGTTGGGAGGACGGAATGTCGGCGTGTTCTCCGCGATAGTCTGTCATCCATGCTCCCCCTTTCTTTCCTTCCCGCGGGAAGAAATCAGCGAAGAGCACACCGAGGAAACTGCCGTCTGCATCCTCCACGCGATAGGCTTTGACATCTGGATGATAGACCGGCATGTCGGCTTCGTGGAACGTGATGCCATAGAGACGGGTGGCAAGACCGAAGACGCCGCGAATGACGGCGGAGAGTTCAAAGTAGGGGCGCAGGCTGTCGGGGTCGAAGTGAAAGCGTTCTTCTTTCAACTGGCGGGCAAAGAAGGCGTAGTCCCAAGGCTGCAAGCGGAAGTCGGCACCTTGGCTTTTCTGTGCCTGCTCTTCCACGGCTTGGACGTCAGCACGTCCGACGGGAAGATAGGCTTCGAGCAACTCTTCGAGAAAGCGATGGACGTTTTCCGGCTTCTCTGCCATTCTGCGCTCGAGAGCGTAAGACGCAAAGGTGTCATAACCCAAAAGCAGAGCAATCTGTTGGCGCAGATTCACGATTTTGCGCACCGTCTCAAGGTTGTCGCAGTCATCGCCGTGGGTGCAGCGTGTGGCGTAGGCTCGGTAGAGTTCCTCGCGCAAAGTTCGGTCTTCACAATACTGCATGAAGGGGACGTAGCTCGGTGCTTGCAAGGTGAAGACCCAGCCTTCGAGTCCTTTTTCCTCGGCGGTTTCTGCAGCGGACTTGAGTTGCAGTTCCGTCAGTCCGGAAAGTCGGGCGCGGTCGGTGATGTGGAGCGTGAAGCGGTTGGTTTCTTTCAAGAGGCGTTGGGAGAAGAGCAGCACTTCTTGGGAGAGTTCGGTCGTCAGTTGTCGATAGGTCTCCTTGTCCTTCTCGGAGAGGGCGGCACCGGAGCGACGGAAGCCGGCGAGCGTTTTTTCCAGCAAGACTTTGTCTTCGGTTGTGAGCTCGTCATTGGGAAGTTCGCTCACAGCCTTCACTCTGTGGAACAACGCTTCGTTGAGCATGATGGCGTTGCTGTGGGCAGTGAGGACGGGCGAAAGTTCGTTGACAAGTTCGTCCAAGGCTTCGCACGTTTCTGCGCTGAAGAGATTGTACATCACCGTGGTGGCACGGCTGAGCAGTTCTCCGCAGCGTGTGAACGCCACGATGGTGTTTTCAAAGGTTGGTGTTTCGGGATTTGAGGCGATGGCTTCGACCTCCTCCAACTCTTGCTTCATGCCCTCTTCCACGAGGCGGCGCAGCAGTTCGGTCGGCGTTGCGTCGTCCGTCTCCAAGTGAAAGCCGTGGCGAAGAGCGTCTTCCCACGCCCAGTCAGAAAGTATTTGTGAACGAATGAACTTGTTCATGCCTGTCAGTTTTTGAGTGTGGAGAGTACTTTTTCGATTTCGGCAAACTGCTTGCCGAGATTCAGTGCCCAATATACCTTATATAATAAAGGAGCCCATCGTTTCTTTTGTTCCGGCGCGAGTTTTCGGTAGTTCTCGAGCCAGGGTCGCGATTGGGTGTATAACTCGTTTCGCTGTTTGATTGCCTTTCGATAGGCGGAGGAGTTGACGTTTTCGGGAAGTTTGAGTAGCATAGCCTTCCCGGCGTAGGAAGCACCAATATAGTAGTAAGCATCAACGGCTGCAGAGTCAGTTTCAATCAGTGTTTTTGCAGCGGCGATGCAACTATCGAGTGCCTGGGTGTGGAAGAAAGCCTGACTTCTCGCCGTCAGGGCAAAGACATCGTTGGGATTAGATTTCAAATGCTCGGCTGCGATTTGTAGCACCTTTCCGTGGTTTCCACGTTTTTGATGGTAGTCTGCGAGTCGTGTGAAGAAGATGGTGTGGGAGGGATATTCCGCCATGCCTTCTGCAAGCAGTGTTCGATAGATGAGCGTGTCCTGTTCTGCCTCGGCGGTAAGCACCAGGTCTTCGAGGATGGTCAGTCTTGAGGTGGTGTCCTCGAGTGCGAGGTCTTCGTAGCGGTGCACTTCGGAATAGTTTTTCAGTGCGAATGCCGCGGTGAGATAGAGTTGGGAATTTTGTCGTGCCTGCTGTGCGAGCACGGATTTGTTCAGTCCTCCTTTCAGTCCGATGGGCGTTTGCGGCAGGTCGAGACAGAGGCGGAGGAACTGCATCGCTTCTTTATAGTTCCCTTTTCTGTAGTGAAAGCGCCCGCCGGCGTTGAGGTTGGGAACGTAGTAGTTCAAGACGTCGCAGACTTTCTTTGTGTAGCGATTTCTTTTCTCGGGTTTTGTGGTGAGCGTGTCGCGGTCAAGGGAGTCAAGAAGGATGGCTTCTCGGATGATTTCGAGCGTGGTGGAGAAGAAGGCGACGGTGTCGTAGGGTGTTTTTAAGTAGAGTTTGGTGTTTTCTGCATCGTTCAATCCTTTGTTGGCTTCGATGCTGAAAAGGCAAAGGGGAAGGTCGTGTCGGTGGACGCTGTCTTCCCGCAGTTTTTTGATTTGGTTCAATGCTTCTTTGTAGTTCTTTGCCTTCAGAGCGGTTCGCACCGGTTTATAAGCCTTCTGCGCCGCACAGTGGAGCGACGAGAAAAGCGGCGAGGCGAGCAAGAGCACGAGAAGCAGTAACCTAAAGCACTTCATATCTAATATTGAGTTCTGGTTCTAAGAGAGGTTTGAAAATAAAGTAATATGAAAATAATAAGTTGCGTCAGATTTGAATGACATTTTCGAGGTCAGATTTTCACCCGAAGAAGG
>NZ_JADYUH010000202.1 GCF_021531665.1 Prevotellamassilia timonensis | reverse complement strand
GCTCCTAGTTTTTCTTAGGTGCGCTCCTAGTTTTTCTTAGGTGCGCTCCTAGTTTTTCCTAGGTGCGCTCCTATTTTTTCCTAGGTGCGCTCCTAGTTTTTCTTAGGTGCGCTCCTAATTTTTCCCAGGTGCGCTCCCAGACCCCAATTTTAGAAGGGACGTGAAGAAATAAGGAAGGAGTCGCGGCTCGCGCCGCCATCTTCGCGGGCGTATAGCCCTCGAAGGTGCGTCAGAATGGCTAAGATGCAAGGCGCTGAGGATGAGGGCGCAGGGAGTGTACTGAAGTAC
>NZ_JADYUH010000201.1 GCF_021531665.1 Prevotellamassilia timonensis | reverse complement strand
GCTCCTAGTTTTTCCTAGGTGCGCTCCTAGTTTTTCCTAGGTGCGCTCCTAGTTTTTCTTAGGTGCGCTCCTAATTTTTCCCGGGTGCGCTCCCAGACCCCAATTTTAAAAGGGAAGTGAAGAGATAAGGGAGGAGTCACGGCTCGCGCCGCCATCTTCGCGGGCGTATAGCTCTCCAGGCTAATCTTTCCTTGCCTCCTACTATGAGGGTGTGTCCAAATGCACATTTTGGCTTCACCCTCGAAGGTGCGTCAGAATGGCTAAGATGCAAGGCGCTGAGGATGAGGGCG
>NZ_JADYUH010000200.1 GCF_021531665.1 Prevotellamassilia timonensis | reverse complement strand
CACGAATTGAACACGAATTGAACAGAATTAATGGGACAATTAATGAGACAATTAATGGGCATTAATGGAGAAAAATTCTTGTTTTGGAACACGAAATGTTCAGAAATTGAACGAATGAATGAAAGACAAAAACCGGAAAAAACCTTTCCCGACAGGAACCGCATCTTATCTGTGAATTCATCAAGTGCAAAGCCGCAGCGACTGAGCCGCAGTAAGACGGAGTAGGTGGCGAATTCATCGCGCTACCATTGAACGGTTTATTTCTGTTTATCGCCTTGAAGAGAATGGCA
>NZ_JADYUH010000199.1 GCF_021531665.1 Prevotellamassilia timonensis | reverse complement strand
GGGCTGAATACCAAGCGAGGTACTCAGCCCTAATTTTAATCGTCTCAAAAAGTTTTACCGGACAGCAATATAAAACTTTTGAGAAGCATTCACGAACAAAGAAACGCCCCCATTTCCCAACCTAAAAAAAAGAAAGGCTGCGGCAGGAATTCCTGCTTGGCAGCCTTTCTTAAATATAGGGGTATTCTATAAATTACGGGATAAGGAACGTTCAAAAGGAAGTGCTTACGTTTTGGTTGCTTTTTGTTTCTTAGCGCGCCCTTTTGTAAGTTTCGTCAGTCACATAGCCCGC
>NZ_JADYUH010000198.1 GCF_021531665.1 Prevotellamassilia timonensis | reverse complement strand
CCATCTATTTTAAGAATCGTTGTTTATGGTTGTCTGACAGGTGTACAAGTTCCTGTCAGAGGTGCTGTGTATATGACGTAACATATTATAGATGAATCTATAAACTGAAAATTATCGAAGTATTGAACAAAGAGGTACACTTTATTTATGTCAACTTTCTGATGAAAAAGCAGGCACTGGTTGACATCCGTATGAAGTTAATAAAACAAGAGTTATTAAATATCAATAGTTCGTTGAAAATTGGCTAATCACGCAGCGTCCGAGACGCCATAAAATAGGAGTTCTTTGAAATC
>NZ_JADYUH010000197.1 GCF_021531665.1 Prevotellamassilia timonensis | reverse complement strand
AACTGGTGCTGCTGATGGAAGGAATATCGCCCAAAGTGGCAAGGAGGAAAAGGTTTCCGAACCCAAACGGGAAACTTGAATTGAGCCGCAAAAAATAATGAAGAAAAGTGCCTCCGGACGGTGAAAAAATGCAAGAAAAGGGTTGCTTATATTGTTGGAAATTAGTAATTTTACATCATGATTCAAGCACCTTCCTACTCCGATCTCGTGGCCGAAATCAAGAATTTAAAAGCAAGAATTGCTTATCTCGAACGTCAGCTCTACGGAGCAAAACCCGACCGTCTCTCCCGTAAGAA
>NZ_JADYUH010000196.1 GCF_021531665.1 Prevotellamassilia timonensis | reverse complement strand
TTCAAAACCCTACACGAAAGGTGGGGGTAAACCCTACACAGAACGCTACATGGAAGCGTTCAAAACCCTACACGAAACGGAGCGCAAACCCTGCACTGTAACGGCGCGCAAACCCTACACTGCAACGGCGCGCAAACCCTACACTGCAACGGCGCGCAGTTTACTTAGGAACGTACCTAAGCGAAATTAGGAGAAGGCTAATTTTAACCGAGTGCGCTCCTAATTTTTCCTAGGTGCGCTCCTAGTTTTTCTTAGGTGCGCTCCTAGTTTTTCCTAGGTGCGCTCCTAGTTTTTCT
>NZ_JADYUH010000195.1 GCF_021531665.1 Prevotellamassilia timonensis | reverse complement strand
GCCAGCTCCGCCACCTGGGCGTACTGAAGAAGCGCACCGCGAAGGGCGTGTTCTACTGTGTCAGCCGGAAGCAAGTGGAGACGGTTTGAACGAGAAGAACCGCCTTTTTGACCCGCCTTTTTGAAACATTAATGTCCACGAATTGATTCATTAAAAGCCATTAATTTGTTTTTGAACACGAATTGAACACGAATTGTTCACGAATTGAACACGAATTGAACACGAATTGTTCACGAATTGAACACGAATTGAACAGAATTAATGGGACAATTAATGAGACAATTAATGGGCATTAATGGAGAAA
>NZ_JADYUH010000194.1 GCF_021531665.1 Prevotellamassilia timonensis | reverse complement strand
TTTTCGGTTTTAACACTTCTTGCTTTTGGCGACGAAAAGTATTATATTTGTACAGAGATATGGGAGGAGCCTCTGCTCCCCCCTTTTTTCGTCACTTTCCCTTTAAAATCGGGGTTTTAGAAGCGCATCCGGGTAAAATTTGCCTTCCCCTAATTTTTATTTGCCTTCCTCTAATTTTAATTAGGGGAAGGCAAAGAAAAATTATGCGCCGAGTAGGCAAAATTGGGAACCGGAAAGTGTTCCCGAAAGTTAAAAATGTTAATGTCGAATCGCTGAAAAATGGCTCAAAATTGTTGGATTTTTGGA